>CAZBKY010000078.1:0-1573 GCA_964492595.1 uncultured Muribaculaceae bacterium | reverse complement strand
AACATTAATGAAGCCCTTCCTTCAGTGCTTACACTACCGCTTATTGGATTTACTAGAGAAGCTGTAATATTATCCGGAATCTCATACCAAGTTTTCGGATTATTTTCAAGAACTTTTTCGATTGTTTTAGCCCATATTCTTTTGTTTGCTTTTGAAACAGCTTTTCCCACAGAAGCATTATCATCATATCCACACCATACTAGTACCAAAGCATCAGGATTGTATCCTACAGTCCAGGTATCAGAAGAAGTACTCCCACTTTTTACTGCATATTTTTTTGAAAGTAAACTATTAACACTTAACATGGTGGGAGAGGTATAATCAACGAAACCATAATTATATGTATTACTTAAAAGCTCGTTTAAAATATATAAATATTTTTTATTTAATACCTGTTCTCCTTCATCTTTTTTTTCAAAAAGAATATTTCCATTTATGTCAGTCACTTTTCTTATTATATATTCTTCATTTTTAAAGCCGTTATTGGCCAAAGTTATATATCCATTGGCAAAGTCCAGCATATTTATTTCGCTGCTTCCTAAAGGTAAAGATGCATTTAGTTTTAATTGTGTTTTAATTCCTGCCCTTGAAGCAGTATCAACAAGAACATCTTCTCCTAAAAACAAATGTGTTTTAACCGCATAAATGTTATCAGAAAAAGCAATCGCGGAAGCTAGAGATATACTTTTATTGGCGTATATACTGCCATAATTTTTAGGAGAATAAAGTTTATCGTTTCCTAAATTAAATGTTGTGGCTTCACTTGTAAAAGAAGAAGATGCCGTAAATCCATTTTCTAAAGCTGCATAATAAAGAAAAGGTTTCATAGTTGAACCCACTTGCCTTTTTGCTTGAGTAACCCTGTTAAACTGACTTTTTGTATAATCAACTCCCCCAATTAAAGCAGATACCTTTCCTGTGCCAGGATCAATAACTACAGATGCCACTTGAATTCCATCTATACCGCTTAATTCTTCTTTTACACTCTCTTCCAATATTTTTTGATGTTCCATATTTAAATTAGTATATATTTTTAATCCTCCAGTACTTATCAAAGACTGAGGAATTTCTCTTATATTTTTTAACTCTTGCATAATAGCGTCTTTATAATAATATATACTTGTCAAAGCCTTGTTGTTTTTCTTCCCATAAAAAGGCAGTTCAGTGTTGTAAACTTTATCAGCTTCTTTTTGCGAAATATATTTGTTTCTAACCATACTTTGAAGTATAAGTTTTTGTCTTTTTTTAGCATTTTCTAAATGAGAAATAGGGTTATAATAAGTAGGGTTTTTAGGTATGCCAACAAGAATAGAAGCTTCTGCTAAAGTTAAATCTTTAGAGCTTTTATTAAAATAATATTGACTTGCAGATTCTATTCCATAATTACCCCCACCATAATTTATAGTATTTAAATATCCTTCTAAAATCTCATTTTTTTCATAATGAACTTCCAGTTCAAATGTTAAAAAAGCTTCTTCTATTTTTCTTTTCCATGTTTTACCAAAATCAAGATATAGGTTTTTTACATATTGCTGAGAAATAGTTGATGCCCCCTGAACCATCGCACCTTCTT
>CAZBKY010000077.1:0-1628 GCA_964492595.1 uncultured Muribaculaceae bacterium | reverse complement strand
AAGAGAAAACTCTGAAATTATGAGAACAAATGGTAATGAATTTATGATTTATTTAGTTGGTTATGATGAAAAGGCTATTCTTTCATATATTCATAAATTAACAAGAGAATTAAACAACTCTCTTCCTCACAAAGAATATGGGGTTGCGATTGGGTATTCAATGATTAACAGTGAACTCAATACTATTGATGATGCAATTAATGATGCTTTAATAAAAATGAGACAAAATAAGGAAATAACTAATGAAAAATAGATTTTGTAAATTCTGGAATGAATTTTTAGAAATAATACAAAAAAAAGAAATGAGCATTTTACCAGCTCATTTGGCTTATTATTTTTTGATATCAACAATTCCCGCATTTACTCTAATTTTTTTTATTGCCTCATCATTTCATTTATCAACAGATATAATTTCTAATTTTATGACATCTGTTTTTTCTAAAAATGTTGCGGACATGCTATTAAAAACCAAATGGCAAACTTCGCTTAATTTTAGCAATATAATTTTTTTGCTTATTGCTTTTTTTACTACAAGTAATGGAGCGAAATCTATAATAGTTGCTTCAAATACAGTATTTAATATTCAGCCTAGCAATATAATAAAAAGAAGAGTGAAAGCTTTTATAATCACAATTGTTTTAATTTTGCTTGTAACATTTATGTTAATTGTTCCTTTATTTGGTAGTACAATTTTGAAACTTTTTGCTCTTATAAGAATTGATAATGAAGTAATTAATATAATTAATATGGTTTATCCTGTACTGAAGTGGCCTTTAACTTTATTTGTTGTATTTTTATCTATAAAGATAATTTATACAATGTCACCTGATGATAAAGTTCCCAGTTTTTATGTTAATAGAGGAGCATTATTCACTACAATAAGCTGGTCTTTAATTACTGGATTTTATTCTATTTATATAAATGATATAGCTAATTATGACAAACTTTATGGTGCTTTGGCAAATATAGTAATACTTCTGTTGTGGTTTTGGCTTCTTTCATATATTTTTGTTATCGGGTTAGTTTTAAATTACAAAGATTTGGAAGAAGAAAATGAAAAGACTAATACAATTAAACTTAAAGAAATTCAGGAAAAAGTAAGAACAAGTCAAAATAATAAATTGAAAGTAAAAGATAAAAGCAATATTTAAAAGATAAAGTAAAAATTGAAAAAACTTCTATGATTTGTTATAATCAGTTAGCCGAAAGGGAAAAGAATGAGAAGTAAATTTAAAACATTTGAAAATAATATAAAAAGAATTTATAAAATTTTTATTTCTAAATTTAGAAAGTATTTTTCAACAAATATTTTATTTTTGTCTTATACTTTACTTTCAGTATTGAGTGCTTTATTTCTTAGAATAGTTACTGTAGAAAATATTTTTACTCTAAAACCTTTGATAGGAGATTTGGTTATAGTAATCATAATAGGGTCATTTGGATATTTTTTAAAGCCTAAAAATCAATTTAAATACTTTTTTTCAACACTCTGTTTTTTTACTTTGCTTTGTGTATCGAACAGTATATATTATGTTTGGTATAAGTCATTTATTTCACTAAGTCTTGTAGATTCTCTTAAAATGGTTGGAGAAGTTGAAAATTCAGTATTTGATAAGTTAAAATTTATT
>CAZBKY010000076.1:0-1684 GCA_964492595.1 uncultured Muribaculaceae bacterium | reverse complement strand
ATGAACTACCATGCCTGAGGATTTATTAACTATCATCAGGTATTCATCTTCATAATATATATCTAACTTTATATCTTCTGGAATTATAGTGTTATCTTCTTTTAAATCACCTATATTTATCTCATCATTTACTTTTAATACATATCCAGGTTTTATTTTTTTTTCTGAAACTCTTATATTTCCAAGTTTTATATGTTTTGTTATAAAGCTTCTACTTTCATTTAAAATTTCCGTTAAATAATTATCTAATCTTACTCCTTTTATATCACTTTTTATTTTTTTCATGTTTTCCCTCCAATATGACAGATATAAACAGCATAATCGCACCAATTACCATAAATGAATCAGCAAGATTAAATACAGCAAAATTAAAATTAAATATTTTAAAATCAATAAAATCTCTTACATAGCCTAAAAAAAGTCTGTCAATAAAATTACCAACGATACCACTTATTAACAATATAAAACTTGTATATGTAAATATACTCCCTTTAAATTTTATCATTTCATTTATTATATATATCAAAGAAAAAACAGTTATTATTAAAAACATCACTCTTTTTCCTTCTAATATTCCAAATGCCGCCCCGAAATTCTGACTATAAGTTAAACTAAAAAAATTAGGTATTATATTAACTGGATTATTAAGAGGAAATTTTGAAGATATAATTATTTTAGATGCCTGATCAAATAATATAAGTACATTTATAAGCAATATTGTAGTTATCGTTTTCTTTTTCATAAATTAATAATACATAAAAAAAAAATATTATTCAAGTGGTTCAATTAAAATAACATCCTCTCCTATTTTTTTTATTTGAATATATTTTATGTTTAAATCCGCTTGAGACCCAAACATATATTTAATATTTCTTTTTTCCACAAGAAAGTTAGTGATTTTCCCGGTATTTATATCAACCTCAGCATCTATTATTTTACCAAGATTTCTACCATTTTTAAGAAATATTATATCTTTTCTTTGTATATCAGATAATTTCACTTATTATCACCTAATTAAATATATGAAATAATCTAATGTTTCATTTATTTTTCAAAAAAAGATATTAATCTGCTTATTTCATACACAATATATACATTTTTGTTAATAGCCAGACTTTTTCCTAAAGCTTTGCCCCCGATCATTAAACCAGCGACTAAAGATGTTAAAATTAATGATGTCAAAGATAGACTTACACCAAGACTTAAAGATATTTTAGTTGAAATAAGTACACTTATACTTCCTGATATGATCCCACATATATCTCCTATTACATCACTTGTAAAAGATGCTACTTTTTCAGCATTTTTAATTAACTTTATAGCTCTTTTTGACCCTTTCATTTTTTTTGAATTCATAGAATGAAAAGGAGTAAGTGAAACAGTTGTCACAGCAACACCTATCATATCAGATACTACTCCTATTAATATAAATATTATCAAAAATATTATACTTATTATTAAATTCAATCTGGTCACTATAACTTCAGATGAATAAGAAATTAAAAAAGATGTCAAAGCTGCGAATAAAGTGACTTTGATAATCCAAGAATAATTGTTTTTTCTTGGGTTTATTGTTTTTTCATATTTTTTAATTTCTTTTTCTATATTATTAATCATATATTCCCTTTAAATAAAAAAAAGTTGGCTACTAATATAGTAAACTTTACGACTTAGGTCAAGTAGG
>CAZBKY010000075.1:0-1824 GCA_964492595.1 uncultured Muribaculaceae bacterium | reverse complement strand
ACAAAATTTTTCTTACCTTTTGATAGTATAAAATCCTTTTCAAACAGTTCCTCAGTTATTTTAAAGTTTAAATCTACTTTTTGTGAATTAATCTTCACTCCCCCCTGTTCTACTAATCTTCTCGCCTCTGATTTTGAAGGCATTAATTTAGTAAGAACTAGTAAATCAACAATATTTATGTTTTTAATATCAGATAAGCTTAATTGTATTGTAGGCATATCCATTGAACTCTTTTTTCTTTCAAATACCTCTTCTGAAGTTGTTTTTGCCTTGTTTGCCTCTTCTTCTCCATGAATAAATTTTACTACTTCATAAGCTAAACTTTTAGCTGCTGTTCTTTTTTCAGGCTCAATTTTCAAACTTTTATCAAGATCTTCTATAACTTCTTTAGATAAAAATGTAAGTTTTTTCAAATAATCTATAACCATCAAATCTTCGACATTTATAAAATACTGGTACATCTCATACGGTGTTGTCATTTTCTTATCAATCCAGATGCTTTCTCCGCTTTCTGTTTTACCAAATTTAGTACCATCTGACTTTAAAATAAGAGGAGTTGTAAGGCAAAAACACTTTACGTCACTTCCATGAATCTTTCTAATAAGTTCTAGGCCGGTTGTAATATTACCCCATTGATCAGAGCCACCAAATTGAATCAATACATTTTCTTTTTCATATAAATGAAGAAAATCGATGGCTTGAATCAACATATATGAAAACTCAGTATATGAAATTCCCATATTAAGTCTTCTTTTTACAGTATCTTTTGAAAGCATATAATTTATATTAAAATGTTTACCATAATCGCGTAAAAAATCTATTGAATTTATCTTCATCATCCAATCTATATTGTTGACAATTATAATATCTTCTCCCAATAAATGTTTAATTTGAGATTTAATATTTTCCATATTCTCTTGGGCTTTTTCTTTTGAAATCATAGGTCTTTCACTTGTCTGCTTAGGATCCCCAATTAATCCTGTCGCACCTCCCAGAAGGAGTATAGCCTGGTGTCCCGCATCAATGAATCTCTTTACAGTTGCGATAACCGTTGAATAATGACCTATATGCATACTTTCTCCAGTAGGATCAATTCCAATATAAAATGTAAGGCTACTATTATTAAGTGCATCCTCTATATCAGGACTTGATACATTATCTATTAACCCACGCCACTTCAAATCTTCAAATAAATTCATTATATACCTCCATTTAAAAAATGATAACTAACCAGAAAGATTAGTTATCAAAAGTAATCACTTTTTTCTTGTTTTAGGTTCTTCTTTTTCCAGTTTACTAATAACTTCTTTTGCTACTTTTATTGCTTGTATTCTAACCTCATCTACTGCTTTTTCTAATACCGGTGTCCCTTTTTTAACTGTATATTTATATAGTTCTTCTGCCTTTGTCTTAATTATTTCAGACTGCTTCTTAGCAATAGCTAAAACCTTCTCTTTATCTAAATCTGCAATTTCTTGTTTTAATTCCTCAACTTTCTCTACTATACTCTCTTTTACATCAGATAGGTTAATTTCTTTTGCTTTTTCTAGTGTCTCTTCCATTTTTCCCTTTAGTTTTTTTCTTGTTTTACTTCCTTCTTCAGGTGCAAATAAAAATCCCAAGCCTACACCTACTGCGATTCCAAACAATAATTTCCCAAAACCTTTTTTTCTACTCATTTTCTTCCTCCTCTTTAATTTTATTTTTCTTTCTTCGAAAAATACTAATTATTTTATTACTAATAATATTTACAACTAAATCTCCCAATGATGAAATCTTATCAGTAATCATATCTAAAAACCCAAAAGCCCCATTAAGTGATTC
>CAZBKY010000074.1:0-1827 GCA_964492595.1 uncultured Muribaculaceae bacterium | reverse complement strand
AGGCGTTGAGTTTATTGTTGCCAATACTGATTTACAGGTTATTAATAATTCTATGGCAAAAACAAAACTTCAGATCGGACAAACAATTACTGATGGATTAGGCGCTGGTGCAGATCCTGAAATCGGAAGAGAAGCAGCCCTTGAAAGCAGAGGAGAAATTGAAGATGTTTTAAGAGGCGCAGATATGGTTTTCATAACTTGTGGTCTTGGAGGAGGTACAGGAACCGGAGCATCTCCCGTAATTGCAGAGATTGCTCAGGAACTTGGCGCACTAACAGTTGCCATTGTTACTAAGCCTTTTAAATTTGAAGGTAAAAAAAGAATGGACCAGGCTTTGATAGGATTAGATGAATTAAGAAAACATGTTGATACATTAGTGGTAATACCAAATGATAGATTAAGAGATTTGATTGATAGATCCACTCCTATGGTTGATGCATTTAGAGAAGTTGATAATGTATTAAGACTGGGTGTACAGTCAATTTCCGACTTGATTAGTGTTCCTGGGTTAGTAAATCTTGATTTTGCTGATGTTAAAGCTATTATGCAGGGAAGAGGAAATGCTCTTATTGGAATTGGTGTTGGCTTTGGTGAAAACAGAGCAATAGAGGCAGCTAAACAAGCTGTGACAAGTCCACTGCTTGAAACTACTATAAATGGGGCAACAGATTGTATAATAAATATTACAGGAGGAAATTCACTAGGCTTGTTAGAAGCTGAAGATGCTGCTGAAATAGTGAAAGCAGCTGCCAATACAGATGTCAATATTATATTTGGAGCCGTTATAAATGAGGCTTTATCTGAAGAAGTTATAGTGACAGTTATTGCTACTGGATTTGAAGAGGATAGTGAACCACTATATTATTCAGATAATGATAAATCAAAAGAAAGAATAACTAAAATAGAAGATGATGATGAAACTGATGATATTCCTGTATTTTTAAGAAATAGAGATATATAGATAGGAGATAATCCTATTTTTTTTTAATAAAAAAATATTTTTATTTTATCTTGAAAATAAAAAATTGATTTTTTTCAAATCAATTTTTATTTATTATCTGTTATAGAATTCAACTATCAATGACTCATTAATATCCATATTTAATTCTTCTCTTTCTGGATGTCTTAAATAAGTCCCAGTTTTTTTCTTGTCATCAAAACTTACATATGGAACTCTTAAATCAGTGTTTCCCAAACATTCAGTAATAACAGGATGGTTTTCGCTGCTTGAATGAATTGATATAATGTCTCCTGGCTTTACCTCATAAGATGGAATGTCAACTTTTTTGTCATTAACTAATATATGTCCATGATTTACTATTTGTCTTGAAGCTCTTCTAGTTTTAGCCATACCCAAACGATATACCATATTATCTAATCTGCTTTCTAAAGCAATTAATAAATTAGTTCCCTGAACACCGGTTTTCTTTCCTGCTTTTTCAAAAGTTCTTTTAAACTGTTTTTCACCTAAGCCATAAAGATTCTTAACTTTTTGTTTTTCATTAAGCTGAACGCTATATTCACTTAATTTTTTTCTGCTGCTTCCGTGTTGACCGGGCGCAGATGGCTTTTTAGCCAACTCTTTCCCAGTTTCGAGAATTGAAAATCCTAGTCTTCTAGATTTTTTATATACAGGTCCTGTATATCTTGACATAAAAATACCTCCTTTACTTTTATTGTAAACTAAGGCAATTATTTGCTCTCATTTATAGGGTGTTTATTCTAATACTTTCACTACTGGCATAGCTACTTATATACTTACTTAAGTAATAAACGCGTTACAAAATCAGCAATGCTGCCAAATGAATACCTATACATTATATACAA
>CAZBKY010000073.1:0-1844 GCA_964492595.1 uncultured Muribaculaceae bacterium | reverse complement strand
ATAAAGTATCTCAGTTAAGATTTTTATATGAAATAAAAGAAGGTAAATACTGTGTCCCAAATTTATCTGATGTTGGAGATTTACTAAAAATTTATAATGAAGCTTCTCAATATAGAGCAAAATTGGGAATAAAAAATATAGGAAAGAATTTAATTTTAAAGAAAGTAGTCAAAATTGGATCTCTTTTCCTTGTAGTATTATTTACTACCCAGATATTGTGTTCTCCTCAATCAGAAAAAGTTTATATAGAAAAGCCAATTCTAAGTTATAAATATCCTATGATTTCTCATTCTCATACCGAGTTTTCTATAGATAAGATTGTGGGATCATTGGAAAGCAATGTTAATTTGACAGATTCGGAGAAGAAATTTTTTCTACAGTTTAATGATTTTTTAGAAGAAAATTCTCGATATATTAACATGGAAATTATATTACCTAGATTAAAAAAGTTTAAAAATATATACCATAATTATGAAAAAGTTGGAGTTTGGGGGTTTTGGGATGGTAATCGGAAAGAAATTAACCTTTATAGTTCAACATCTTTAGATGATTGTGATTTGACTTTATTAACTCACGAATATATGCATATATTTCAAACATATACAGGTAGTTTTGGACGAGGAGTATATGAAGCTGTAGGAGAAACGCTTGCCAATGAGTTTCGTGAATATAAAGAATCAAGCAAAAGAAATATATATAAAGATTCACCTTATCAAAAGAATTGTACATACATAAAAATGTTATGTGAAATAATAAATCCCGAATATTTTATAGCTCATTATTTAACAGGAAATCCGAAATATATAGTAAATGAACTGAAAAAAATAATTCCAGATGAAAATAAAGCTTTAGAACTTATAAATTCTATTGATAACGTTATGATATATGAAAGTGATTATTTTCAATTAGAAAATGCTAAAGCCAGTGAAAAAGACTTATTTGAAAAAATGTTAGATATAACTTCAAACCATAAAAAAATATATATTTTAATGTCAGATTATTTTTATGCTTCTAAAGGTTATAAAATTGAAGAAGATGCTATAATGATGTTGTATTATAAAGAATTAAATGAAGATTATTCTAAAAAAGACGTTATCGAAAAAGAAAAAGCCTTAAAATTTAAAATAAAAAAAGGTTATTTTGTCAAAAGTTATATAAATATGTATCCTGAAGCATCAATTGAAACAATAAATGGAATTATTAGAATAACTGAAGAAAACAGGAGATTTTCCGGGCAGAGAGATAAAGATGGTAATTTTATTATAGATAATGAATTTTTACCATCAGTTAATGTTAGATGATTTTTTAAATTTAAATTATAAACATTAAATTTTGTTGTAAAAATGAATATTAGTTTTTAGTATCATATTATAAAATGATAAACAGTAAAAATAGTTGTTGATTATAGATTTTAAATGAATAATCTATTATAATTACATTAACGAATGAGGTTTGAAAATGGAAAATAAAATTTTAGCCAAATTTAGATATAATAAAAAGACGTATGTATTTTATTTAGATGAAGCCGGTAAAGTATTATATGGATATTATGCAGAAGGCAATAAAATATTAAATATAAACACAGAAGAAGAATTATTTCTTATTAATGAGGTATCAAAACAAATATTTGTTTCAAATAATCCTAATAATCACGTCAAATTTAATACTTTAAATCATAAAGGGAAACTATATCAATTAATGTTTGATAAGATATCAGGATTAAGATTTTTGTATGAAATAAAGGAAGGTAAATATTGTGTCCCAAATTTATCTGATGTTGGAGATTTACTAAAAATTTATAATGATGGAATGTCTTATATTAAAAAAACTTCAAAAAAACTAGA
>CAZBKY010000072.1:0-1845 GCA_964492595.1 uncultured Muribaculaceae bacterium | reverse complement strand
GTATTTACAAAAGTATCAATTTTATATATAATATAAAACCATTGGGAGGAATATGAAAAAGATTTCACTAGAAAACAATGTACTTCATTATATTACAGAGGGAGAATACTTTTGGTATGATTTAGATGCTTTTATAAATTTAGATGAAGTTAATTTTGTAGAAAATAAAGCATTAGCTATTGGAACATCTGATTCAAGAGAGGGAGAATATTTTTTATTTAGTATAAAAAAATTAGATGGAAATACTTATCAGGTGAATCACATTAGTACAATAAATAAATATCTTTGGCATACTTGGTTTGGAGGTCCTGCTACAGATTTTATATTTTTAGATGAAAAAACAATACTGTTATATTATAATATACACATATACGGTTCAGAAGAAGGTGGATACAAAACAATAAAGTTAGTTGATGATTATTACATAGGTCAGCCTCATCTAAAATACAATTTTATAAAATCAGATTTTTTAGACTCAGTAGAAGGTAAAAGGATATTTGAAGAAGCCAGAAAAAACCAATTGTTAGCTAGAAGACCTTAAAAAATATAATTGCAAAATGATAACTTATATGTTATCGTTTTTTGTGGGTGAATAATATGCCAAGCGATTTTATAAAGAAAGCTGAAAAAAAATAGATGTTTTCATAGCAAAATATAAAGAATTGTATTTAGAAGGCTTGAGAGTAAAAAATGAATAAAATTAAAAAGTATATTAAAAATGAAAAAAAATTAATGGATGAAGAATATAAGTTAATATGCCGCCTTGCGGAAATAAGAAAAAATGAAGGTTTGTCTCAAAGAGACTTATGCAAATTAATTGATTTTAAACAGCCTTCTTTAGCTAGAATAGAAAAGGGAAGAGAGTCCCCTGGTCTTAACACGCTTATAAAGATTCTTAATACTATGGGATATAAAATTAAATTTGTAAAAAATAAATAAAATTTATTGACAAAGGTATCATATAATAGTATTATTATATAAGTTTTGAGTTTTCTATTGAAAACTTATTAAAAACAAGAAAATGATACACCTGGAGATGTGTAGTAGGAAAGGAGAGGTTTTATGCCTACAATTAATCAGTTAATAAGAAAGAAAAGAAGTCAAAAGGTTAGAAAAAGTAAAAGCCCGGTTTTGAGTTTTGGATTTAATACTAAAGATAGAAAGAAATCTAATTATAATTCACCTCAGAAACGTGGAGTTTGTACTCGTGTTGGTACTAAAGCACCTAAAAAACCTAATTCAGCTTTACGTAAGTATGCTCGTGTTAGATTAAGTAATGGTTCAGAGGTGACATGTTATATACCTGGAGAAGGCCATAATTTACAGGAACACAGTGTAGTTCTTATAAGAGGTGGACGTGTTAAAGATCTTATTGGTGTTCGTTATCATATCGTTCGTGGCTCTTTAGATACCGCAGGTATTGATAAAAGAAGACAAGGTAGAAGCAAATACGGAACAAAAAGACCTAAAAATAAATAAATAATATAAAGAAAGGAAAATATTTATGCGTAAAAGACAAGCAGAAAAAAGAGAAGTTTTAGCAGATCCAATTTACAAATCTAAAATGGTAACTAAATTAATAAACAGTTTAATGCTAGATGGTAAAAAAGGGATTGCTCAAAATATATTATATGATGCATTTGATATTGTAAAAAAGAAAACAGGAGATGACCCAATGACAGTATTTGAAAAGGCTTTTGAAAATATTAAACCGGCATTAGAAATCAGATCAAGACGTGTAGGTGGAAGTAATTATTCAGTTCCTACAGAAGTTAGACCTGAAAGAAGTCAGGCTTTGGCATTCCGTTGGCTGGTGCAATATGCTAAAAGTAGAAATGGAAAAGG
>CAZBKY010000071.1:0-1852 GCA_964492595.1 uncultured Muribaculaceae bacterium | reverse complement strand
TATTATATATATTTCTAAATTCTTCTTCTTCTGTTTTAGCTGTACCTGTCATACCCGATAATTTATTATACATTCTAAATAAATTTTGAAATGTTATGGTTGCTAAAGTTTTGGTCTCACTATTTATAGTTACTCCCTCTTTTGCCTCTATAGCTTGATGAAGGCCTTCACTAAATTGTCTTCCATGCATAAGTCTCCCAGTAAATAAGTCAACAATTATAATTTTGTCGTTATCAATAACATAGTCTACATCCTTTTTAAATGCATAATTAGCGGATAAAGCCTTATCTAAATTGTGAACCATTGTACTGTTTTCTATATCATATAAATTTGTTAACTTTAATAATTTTTCTGAATGTTGTACTCCCTCTTCTGTCAATGTTACTTTTTTAGTCTTTTCGTCAATAGTATAGTCTTCATGAGTTAAAGCTTTAGCAGTTTTATCTGCTGTTATATATAAGTCTGCAGCCTTGCTAACTCCTCCAGATATAATCAAAGGTGTTCTAGCTTCATCAATTAAAATAGAATCAACTTCATCCACTATCGCAAAATTTAATCCTCTTTGAACTCTTTTTTCTTTCTTAACAACCATATTATCTCGTAAATAATCAAATCCCAGTTCATTATTTGTTGTATAAGTTATATCACAGTTATATTGTTCTCTTTTTTCTTCTGAAGTCATATCTTTTTTATTTGAACCTGTTGTCAATCCCAAAAAAGAATAAACATTTCCCATCCACTCAGCATCACGAGATGATAAATATTCATTAACCGTTACAATATGAACCCCTTTTCCCTCTAAAGCATTTAAATAAGCAGGCAAAGTTGCGGTCAAGGTTTTACCTTCACCGGTTTTCATTTCTGCAATATTTCCATAATGTATTGTTAAAGCTCCTATTATCTGAACATAATACGGTTTTTCTCCAAGAACTCTAAATGCCGCTTCACGAGCAACCGCAAAAGCTTCGACTAAAATATCTTCAAGCGTTTCTCCATTTTGCAGTCTAGTTTTAAATTCTTCTGTTTTACTTTTTAGTTCTATATCGTTAAGTTTTTGCATTTTTTCTTCTAATGCTTCAACTTCATTCGCTATTTTTTCAAATCTTTTCAGCTCTTTTGTTTCATGATCGAATATTGAATTAAATAATTTCATAAGTCCTGCCTTTCATTAAAGTATTTTACCATTTTTACAAAAAAAAAGAAACCTTAACTGGTTTCTAATATCCCATATCCTCCATCTTTTCTCTTATATAGCACAGATACATTTCCTGTTTCAACATTTTTAAACACAAAAAATGTATGATCTAATAATTCCATTTGAGTAATTGCTTCACTTTCATCCATAGGCTTTAAAAACAATTTCTTTCTTTTGACTATTTCTTCTTCTGCATCTTCAAAATAATCTTCAATTGTGGATAAAACCTCTTCTTTCCTATTTTTATTTAAAACCTTATTTTTATATTTTCTAAACTGACTTTCTAATTTATCGGAAGCAAGGTCAATCGCAGCATATAAATCAGAATGTATTTCTTCTGCCCTTATGAAATACCCCTCTCCATTTATAGTCACTTCTATTTTCTGATCTACTCCGTTAACAGAAATAATTATTTTAGCTTCAGTATTTTTTGAATTTTCCAAGTATTTATCCATTTTAGAAAGTTTTTCTTCAATGTAGCCCTTTATTGATTCCGTTACATCTATATTATCTCCTCTTACAATATATTTCATATCAATCCTCCTAATTTTACTTTAGCATATTAGTTATTAAAAAACTAGTTTACAATATATTTTCATATAAAAAACACACAAAGCTTATGTGTGTTTTAAACAGTTGTTAATTTAACTTCTCTAA
>CAZBKY010000070.1:0-1912 GCA_964492595.1 uncultured Muribaculaceae bacterium | reverse complement strand
TTCTTCTTTAATTTGTTATTTATCACTTTAGTTGACTTTACTTTTTTATTCAACCCGGCCTTTAGAGTTTACTGTTTTCGGTGACTTAATCTTGGATATGAAGAAGGTTTTGTAGTAATAGTAGCTATAACTTTGTTTATATCAAATATTGATTTCCATAACCACTTTATAGATTAATTTTGTATTGTCTTTTTATATCATCAGAATCTTTTTCAACAATATGCCTGATAGATTCACAATTTAAAAAATCGGTTTTATCAAACTCAGATAATTTTAAAATCTCGCTTGGGGAAACAATTGAATAACTGGATAACAATATACCAAATATCCTATCAAATTCTTTAGGATCTTGTTTTCTAAGTTCACTTAAGTAAATAGAAAAATAAGAGCAAATGACATAATTAATTAAAGAATTGTCTAATAAATCAAATATGTCTTCTTCCTCTTCGACAATATCGGCATAAACTTCATAATTATCTTTAATATTAAAATAAAAAATATTTAATAAATCGTTAGTTGCCTTTATATCAAAATTATTTTTTTTCAAATATCTTAAAAATTCATATTCGTAGAAACTTGATGATAATTCTGAAAAAATTTCACTTTCAAATGCGGAACGTCTTTTTTGTGATAAATTAAATTTAAAAAACTCAATATAGTGTCCTAATTCATGAACTAAATATGTTATACTTTCTAAATTAAATTGACGATTTTCCAATAAAATAAAACTTTTATTTAAATCTACAAAAAAATAGCATATTCCATCGTACATGCCTAGTCTTTTACCTAATTCAAAATCTTCGTTTTCAAAAAAATTTTTTACAATTTTAAAAGTTGCTTCATCAAAATTGAAAAAGAATGCAAGCACAAGCTCCTGAACTTCATCAAAGCTATATATTTTATAATGATTTTTAAAATAAAATGGTATATATTCTATTTCTTCTAACATTCTTATATAATTTTCTCCACATTCTATGATGTAGGGATTTAAAGTGTTTATAGCCTGAATAAATCTTATTTCTTCCCTTTTCTCTCTGTTTTCATATTTATTAAATAAATATGGATTATAAAAACAACAGTTCTCATCATCGCAGCAACCTAAGAATCCAAATAAATCCTTTAGATGCAAGGATTTTTCAAAATTTTTACTAAATTCAGACAAGTTACCAATACTATAGAATTTTTTATTTAACATATCTAAATATTTATATAAGTTTTCACGATTAATCATAAAACCTCCCCAAACTTTTCTATTTTATTTAATCATTTATTTAGGTTTTTGTAAATTGTTTCTATATAAAATTTTGAAATTAAATTTAGTTATTCAGTAAATAATCGAGAAAAAAGCAAAAAGCATATTTTAAATTAATTTATAAAAACCATTTATTTAAAGGAAAATATATTTTAAAAATAAAAAAAAAGACTGGCAACTTGCTATCTTCGCTTACACTATTTTCGCCGTTAAAGTGCTTAACTTCTCTGTTCGGGATGGGAAGAGGTGTATCCACTTTGCTATCATCACCAGTCAAAATATATTATACATCAATTGTTCTCTCAAAACTAGATAATGTGACAAACATCAAATTAAAATAAGATTAAACTGTCGAATTATTAGTACTAGTCAGCTCAAAATGTCACCATTCTTCCACCTCTAGCCTATCAACCTTGTAGTCTACAAGGATTCTTATATCTTATAGATAGGGAAAACTCATCTTGGAGAGGGCTTCTCGCTTAGATGCTTTCAGCGGTTATCCCTTCCGCACATAGCTACTCTGCACTGCCACTGGCGTGACAACAGATACACCATAGGTGCGTCCTTCCCGGTCCTCTCGTACTAGGGAAAGCTCTCCTCAATTTTCCAACGCCCACGACGGATAGAGACCGAACTGTCTCACGACGTTCTGAACCCAGC
>CAZBKY010000069.1:0-1926 GCA_964492595.1 uncultured Muribaculaceae bacterium | reverse complement strand
CAACTTACTTTAAAGAGATAAATGTTTGTAAATGTCCTTGCAAACTGCTCCAAAAGATAAAATTCGTCGCACCAATCAAAGCGACGTTAAATGATTAAATCAATCGAGGTTGATTTTTTTGTGTTTAAGAAAGAAAGGAATGGTGTGTATGATTAATATAACAAAAATATATTAGATGAAGATGACATTAAAAGTATAGAAAAAGATGTTCTTTTCTTATTGCCAATATCAAAAATAAAAATGGAGTTTAAAAAATGCGGGCATTTATATTTGTTATTTTTTATCATGGGAATTATAGGAGATTTGGTGTTGGGGCATTATATTTTTAATTTATGGATTTATCCTTATTTAAATATTTCTAAATTTATAAATACAAAAGAAATAATACTTTTTTATTTTTTCATGACAATATGTTTCACTGTTATTACATTATTGCTTTCAGATAATATAAATATTTTTGGTTTTGGCATTTTATCTGCACTTGTTTTTTGTTTAATTGAAGTTTATAACAATAAATTTAAAAAAGTTACTCTGAGTTTATTGATTTTAAATAATTCCATAAAATTAAGTGGTGTATTGTTAATAACAACTATACTAAATGTTTTACTGCACGAATATCCGAATGTATTTGCAAATGAATGGATATATGTTGAGAGCTTATTTAAATTGATATGCCTGTTCTTGTTTTGATTGGATGGATTATTTTACCTGTAACATCTATTATATGCTATTACATAATTTAAATAAAAAAATATTTGAATTATAAATGCGATTGTAAAAAAATAACCAAAACAAAAATTTTTTTGTTTTTTTACATTACTGTATTTTTTTAACTCGAGAAAGATATTATATATCCCGCCAAACTTACACTAAGTTTGAGTGTGCAATTAACTCAAGAAATAAAAGATTTATGTTGATTACTATAATTATAAATGTATTAAAAAATCATTAGGCACTTTAAAACTTATTAAATGAAAATTTTAACTAACTTATGAAATTTATTGGTTAAAATTAGGGTTATATTTCCGTAGCCGTTGCGGAGCTGTTAATTAAACAAAGTAAGAAATTTGAACTGTATATTATAAAAAAGTGTAAAAATGTTATTGTTATTGTGGTGGTTAATATTATGAAAAGAAAAATATATCAAAATTTACTTGATTGGAAAAATGAACAAAATCATTTACCTTTAATGATAATTGGTGCTGGACAAGTAGGAAAAACATACACAATAACCGAATTTTGTAAAAAAGAATATAAATATTATGAAGTAATCAATCTATTGGAACGACGTGATATTGTCGATATTTTTAAATTAGGAATTAATGCTGAAGATAAATATATCAGATTAAAAGCAAGATTAAATATTGATATTGAAGCAAATGACAGCATAATTTTTTTTGATGAAATACAAGAGTCTGAAGAATTAATATCAAATTTAAAGTTCTTCAATGAAAATCATTCCAATGTTAATATAATTTGTGCGGGAAGCTTGCTTGGAGTAAAACTTAAACGTTTTAAATCATCTTTTCCAGTTGGACGGGTTCGTATGATTGATATGTACCCAATGAATTTTGAGGAATTTTTATTAGC
The DNA here is from genome assembly GCA_964492595.1 of uncultured Muribaculaceae bacterium. GTDB lineage: Bacteria > Bacillota_I > Bacilli_A > RF39 > UBA660 > CAYNFP01. The sequence goes on along the minus strand of CAZBKY010000069.1, from coordinate 336 downwards.
TTTTAATGAGGAAATTTTAATTAATGATATTAAACATTCTTTTGATAATAATATCCAACTATCAGAACCATTCCATACTATGGCTTTAGATTATTATAGGTTATATTTATGTATAGGTGGAATGCCGGACTCAGTTGTAAATATTATTAAGGTTAATAAAGATGTCACTAAATATGATACCAATATTGTAGCAAACATATTAACAGCTTATTTTGAAGATATGAATAAATATGTAAATAATAAAAGTGAAGCTATAAGAATTGAAAAATTATATAACTCTATTCCGAACCAATTATCGAATGAATCAAAGAAATTTCAATATAGTAAGATTGAAAA
>CAZBKY010000068.1:0-1965 GCA_964492595.1 uncultured Muribaculaceae bacterium | reverse complement strand
TATCAAACTCATTAATATTCTCTTCTTTTATCATTTTAAAGCCTCTATAATTTTAACATAATTAGCCTTAACTCCATGAACATTTAAAGGTTTTTTATTATCAAAATATTTTACTATTTTTAAAATATCCAATTTATTTTCTATCACTTTATAACTACTGTACTCTTCTAGTGAATGGGTATATATTTCTTCACCTTTTATACCTATGTAAAATCCTTTAGGATCTTCTATGACCGAAATACCTCTCATATCAGAAGATAATAGATATGCTTTTAAACTGCTTAGTGTATAAATTGGAATATTAAGACTGTAAGATATAGTTTTAGCTATGGTTAATCCAATTCTAATTCCAGTAAAACTTCCAGGACCATTAACTACTATAATTTCATTAAAATCTTTCAATGTAATATTTTTTTCCTTCAACATTTCATTAATCAAAGGTAAAACAAACACTGAGTGGCGCTCACTTATTTTAGTTTTTGTAAAAATATCATCTTTTTTTACAAAAGATATTGTAATTAACTTACTATGTGTATCTAAAAATAATGTATACATATCTCTTCCTTTTTTTCATATGTAGTATATCATAAATACAAAAAAAGCGCATTACTCTGCACCAATCACAATACCCTTTCACATAAATCAACATATTTCTCACCATATGGCTCTATTAAAAATACTCTTGTGTTTTCATCTACGACTTTTATTTTAATTTCCAATCTATTTTTGGGAAGTAAGTCTGGTATTAAATCTGACCATTCTATTATAGTTACTCCTCTTTTTTTAAAATATTCTTCTATTCCCAAATCCTCTTTTACATCAGAAAGCCTATAAACATCCATATGATAGAGTTTAGATTCACCTTCATATTCTTTTATTATGTTAAAAGTTGGAGAAGTTATGTTCTCTTTTATCCCCATAGATGCGGCAAATCCTTTTGTAAATATAGTTTTACCACTACCTAAATCTCCTTCAAGACAAATTACCATATTAGGAAATTTCTCTGATTCAATATTTTCAGCCAATTCTATTGTTTCATCTTCTGAATATGTTGTTGTTTTATACATATTATCTATCACCTAAAATTATTGTATCAAATACAATTATAATAGCAAATAGTTTTTGTAAAGTTTTACATTTTTTATATTAGTCTATTGTCTTATACCTAAACTTTTATACCTCATACAATAGTTTAGGAGGGTAAAATGTATTACGATGAAAACAACAATTACTTTGACTATAATGCAGAGATAAATAAAGAATATGTAAATTTTGAAAATAATAATTATAAATCTTACGATAAATATAATGAAATAAAGTTTAATAACGCAAATATTAATATAAACAACTATAGAGAAAATAATTTATATTCACCAGCAGAAGGCTTAAATCTGGGAAACATGTTTCCAAATTTATATGTTCCATATAAAAATTATAAATATAAAGTAGTTGTAAGAGGAAAAAGAGAAGAGTTGCTTTTAAAAATTCAAGAGCTTAATTTTGCTGCAAAAGATTTAAATTTATATTTAGATTTATATCCAGATGATAAAAAAATGTTGGAAACTTATAAATCTTATATAAATGAATTGGGAAAATATAAAGACATATATAACAAAGAATATGGCCCATTATTCGCTAGCGAAGTTAATAAAGATTACTTTAATTGGATTGAAAGTCCTTGGCCTTGGGAAAATAAAGGGGGTATTATAAATGTTTAAATATGAAAAGATGTTAGAATATCCTATAAATATTAGAAAAAAAGATTTAAAAATGGCTAAAAATCTTGTATCACAATTAGGAGGACCTGATGGAGAACTTGGTGCATCATTAAGATATCTTTGTCAAAGATTTACAATGCCAGATGGCAAAGGAAGGGCTTTGCTTACAGACATAGGTTGTGAAGAGTTAGGACACGTAGAGATGATTAGTACAATGATAGCTCAATTGTTAGAGGGCACAAGCATT
>CAZBKY010000067.1:0-2045 GCA_964492595.1 uncultured Muribaculaceae bacterium | reverse complement strand
CACACACGCCTTTCACGCGTGCATTCACGGGTTCAAATCCCGTACAGGTCACCAAAATTTGAAATTCAAACCATTTGTTGGATCCCGCAAGTGGTTTTTAAATTTAATTAAAATAAAAGCAATACAAAATTATAATAAAGATATTAGTATTATAAAAGATCCCTATATTCAAAAAATACTGGAAAGAATTATAGATGACGAAAAAGTTCATGTGAAAATATTTACTGCATTAATTGATTCAATCAAATGTAATCAAAACTATTGAAATATAACAAGAAATTTATTTATTAAATTAGCTTATTTTTTAATTTGTATTCAAAAACAGCTTTTTATATAGTATAATATTAAATGTTAATTGCCCTATAGCCAAGCGGTAAGGCTCTGGACTCTGACTCCAGCACCGGAGGTTCGAATCCTTCTAGGGCAACCAAAAAAGGAAGTGAATTATGGATTATAACGAGTTAGCTGATTTATTATATCCTGATATTGATAAAACTATAGAAGATTATGAAAAACTATATCCAGAAAGAACACTAACTGACAAAGCAGAAGTATGCAGATTTGCACCTTCTCCCACTGGAAGAATGCATATGGGCAATTTACTTAGTTCTTTTATACCAGAAAGATTTGCTCATCAAGGAGATGGAATTTTTATAGTTAGAATTGAAGATACCGATAATAAAAGAGCTATTGAAGATGGAATAAACAAAATTATTGATGACTTAAATGCCTATAATTATAAAATAGACGAAAGTCCTATTATAGGGGGTAATTATGGGCCATATATACAAAGTGAAAGAAAAAACATTTATGCCGCTTTTGCTAAACATTTAGTATCTATAGGAAGAGCATATCCTTGTTTTTGTTCTGAAGAAAATTTAGAATCTTTAAGAAAAATTCAAGCAGAAAAAAAAGATAGAATTGGATATTATGGAAAATATGCCATATGCAGAAATCTAACTTATGAAGAAATTGAAGAGAAAATTAATAATGGAGAAAAATTTGTTATAAGATTAAAAAGTAATGGAGACTTTAATAAAAAAATAATATTTAAAGATAAAATTAAAGGTACTATTGAAATTCCTGAAAATGATATAGATCATGTATTAGTAAAATCTGATGGAATTCCTCCATATGCTTTTGCACATGTAGTTGATGATCATTTAATGAGAATTACTCTTGTTACAAGAGATGACTCATATATATCTTCAGTTCCATATCATTTGGAAATATGGAATGCATTTGGATTTAAAATACCCTCTTTTGCTCATGTACTTCCATTAAATAAAAAAGATGGGGAAAGCATTAGAAAACTATCTAAAAGAAAAGATCCAGAAGCTGCAGTTGGTTTTTACAACGAAAAAGGAATCCCTCCTGAAGCAGTAAAATTATATTTTTCTACCCTACTTAATTCTAATTTTGAAGAATGGTATAATGCCAACCCAGACAAGACAATATATGATTTTAAATTCACATTTGATAAAATGTCTAAAAGTGGTTCTATATTTGATATAGAAAAATTAGTTAACATTTCTAAAATATACTTTAGTAGATTAAAAGCAGAAGATTTATATAATAAGACTTTAGAATATTTAAATATTTATGATAATGAATTTTATGAATTGTTAAAAAATAATAAAGAATATACAGTTAACATATTAAATATTGAAAGAGAAATTTCAAGACCTAGAAAAGATATAAGCTGCTACTCAGATGTAAAACCTCAGATATCTTATATGTTTGATGAATTATTCAGCATTGAAGACTATAAAAACTTAGAAATAAAGAATTTCTATGACATTAAAATTATTGAGGATTATTTCACTAATGTGTATAATAAGAGCGATGAAAAAGAAATTTGGTGGAACAAAATAAAAACTTTTGCACCTAAATATAATTTTTCACCAGATGTAAAAGAATATAAAAATAATCCCGATAATTATAAAGGTCATATTGGAGATTTATGTGAATTAATAAGAGTTTCTATGACAGGAAGAATAATGACTCCTGATTTATATGAAATATTGAAATTATTAAATATATCT
>CAZBKY010000066.1:0-2045 GCA_964492595.1 uncultured Muribaculaceae bacterium | reverse complement strand
ATGAAATCTTATCAGTAATCATATCTAAAAACCCAAAAGCCCCATTAAGTGATTCAATTTTATGATTAACATTATCTACTATTTTATCCACTTTATTCATTGTTATAATACTTTTGATTCCAAGAACTAATAAAACTATCAAAAGTAAAATAAGTAAAAAATATATTATAATTGGTAATACCTGTTCTAATGTCATAATTTCTATTCCTCCTTATCTTCATACATAGAATCTATTAAGTTAAATAAATCATGTTCTAAAGTGTTATCCATTTCTTCTTTTGGCTCTTCACTGATTTTAAATTCCGTAATCTCATCACTTTCTAAAATCTCTTCATTTTCTTCTTCGGCCATCATTTTATCTTTGGCTTCTTCTTCAAGTTCACCAATTGATACACTGGATGTATTGGCACTTTTTTCTATTTGAGTTAACAAATCTTCTATATTTTTAGATGTTTTCGGTAAATTTTCTATTTCTTTTTCGAGTTCATTTACACTTTCAATTATTTCACTGTTAACTCTAGTAAGAGTATCTTCAAGCTCATCTTCCAGTGTCCCATAGGCTTTTCTCCTAACATAATCATAACTCATTTCTCCAACATAAGGTTTTTCAGCAACTTTCTTTTCTACGATTTCTTCTTTTTTATAATTTTTATCTAAAATTCCATAGATTGGGGATATTACTGGGCTTGGCCTAAAATTAGAAGTTTTATTTACAGGAGTTTCAAATGAAGGTTCAATTTTTTTAGGTTGATAAGATGATTTCTCTTCCAATTCTTTTTGGAGTTCTAGTATATTTGTTCTACTTCTCGTTCTAATAGGAGCTTCCTCTTCCTCTTCAAATACAGGGAAATCAAATGTTTTCTCTGTTTTAAATAATTCTCTTTCAGAAAAAGTATTTATTTTTTCATCCAACTCATTACTTTTATTGCGAGCGATAGATTCTTTTGGAGTAATATCCTGAATTACAGGATCTGAATTTTCTTTTCTTAAATCTCTTTTCGATTTTTTTTCGGGAACTTCTACAATCTCCTCATCATAGAATATATCTTTAATTTTTTTAAATAATCCCACAAATGCACCTCTTTCTAATTTATTACATCTGAATCTTCAAATTTGTTTTCAACCGCACCAGTATATTTATCATACAGTTCTAGATAATATGAATGAGATTTTGCTTCAGTAACTCTGATTGGTCCGAAAATTTTGTAAGCAGTTTCATTAAATTCAAGCACATCTTCACCAAATTTATTATTTATTACAGTATCATTATACTTAACTGAAGATAAAATATAGGCCATATTCATGGCAGTCTTTTTCAAATCTGCCTTCTTGCTCTGCGCTTCTATTATAGCATAATTATATACCATTTTCATAAAAAAGTAATCATTATTTTTAACAATCTCTAAAAATCCACTTTTACTTTTATTTTTAAGTTCGACAAAGCCATATAAATCACTATCTGTACTCTTCACTATATCTGTTTTATTATAATAACTTACTAAGTCAACATTTAAATTATAATCTGTGTTATTACGCTTTAATATCTGAATGTTGTCTCTATTTTCACTTAATGTAAAGCCTCTTGGTAAATAATATCTATAACCAATATTATTTATATTATATAAATTCTCGTTTTGAGAAATCGCCATACTAACAGCCTCTTCTAAAGTTAAATCATCTATTTTAGATATCTCAACTTTACAAGCTGTTAAAAAGAATATAGTTATAATAATAATTATGATTTTTTTATACATAACTCTCCACCACCTATTTATTATACCAAATATATATTTCAAGTTAAACTACTTATTCTCCTTATCTTTACTGTAAATAGACACATAGTTTATATTTTTACCTTTTTCTATAAATTTCTTTTCATATTCAGTTTTAAATTCACTATTTTTTTCTTTGTCTATCTCTATTATATTATACCCATATTCTCTAAAAGATTTTAAAGAATATTCAAAAAAATCATCATTATCTGATTTTAATTCAATATTTGGATTACTTTTAAATATCTCATCGTATATTTTCAAATATTTTTC
>CAZBKY010000065.1:0-2057 GCA_964492595.1 uncultured Muribaculaceae bacterium | reverse complement strand
TAGTAAATCCAATAAGCGGTAGTGTAAGCACTGAAGGAAGGGCTTCATTAATGTTTTATATTTCAGGCACTGAACCCTCTGTAAATTACGATTCATTTAAGAATTTAGTGTTAAAAAACGAATAATTTCTTATTCATCTTTTTTTATTTTTATTACTATTTGATACATATCTTCAAAATCAAATTCTTCACTAGAAATATTGTCTGTTTCATATTCTGCATCTCTTATAAATTTTCTCATTTTGTTAACTACATTTAGATATTTACCCGAAGATGGCTGAGAAGTTGTATTAAATACTTCGATTCCTTCTTTTTGATTTTTAAACTCATTTATAAGTTCATTTTCAGTATTTAGATTTACTTCCATATTTTTAATAGGGTTTTCTAGAAAAAAATCTTCCTCATCTGTTTTGATTTCAACTTCATTTAGATTTATTGGCGCAGGTTCAAAAGGTGACAAAACTTGACTATCATCAATATTAACAATATCTTCATTTTTGCTTTCTTTTTCATTTGGCTGAAATAACTCTGGCATAAAATTGTCCTCTGATCTAATTTCTTCTCTTTGTAAAAATGGATTCTCTACACTGCTAAAATTAGGAACTTCAATATTAAAAGGTGGCGTTAACACTTCAGAGTCACTATCATCGTCGGTTTTTGTACCCAAAATTTTATTTATTTCATCATCTGATTGTTTTACAGTTAATTTTTCGCTTATTATTTTATTTAATAAATTAACTTGAATAGAAGCATCGGTAATTCTAAGCAAGCCCCTAGCGTGCCTTTCGGATATTTTATTGTTTAAAAGAGCATCTTGAGCTTCATCAGATAAAGCAAGCAACCTGACCTTGTTAGCAACTGTAGACTGCCCTATTCCAAGTTTTTTAGCTATTTCCTCTTGTGTTTGACCTTTATTAATTAATTTTTTATAAGATTGTGCTTCTTCTATCGCATTTAAATCTTTTCTCTGAATGTTTTCGGTTATCGCTATTTCGGCACTTGTATTATCATCAGTTTCAACTATTATTGCAGGAACATTATAAAGACCCGCGATTGAAGCGGCTTTATATCTTCTTTCTCCTGCTATTATCTCGTATTTATCTCCAATTTTTCTAAGCAGTAATGGCTGTATTATACCATGCTGCTTTATTGAATTTGCAAGATCATTTAATTCCTTATCACCAAATGTTAGCCTTGGCTGAAATCGATTTGGTATTATATCCTCTATTGATACATTAATTACTTCTTTATTTCCAATCATAAAATTGCCCTCTATTCTTTATTCTCACTTTAATTTTAAAACATTTGAGCTATTATTTCAAGTGCTTTATTATATCTTTGTATTCTCTTGGATATTTCTTATTAGCTTCTTTCAATTTTTTTATTACTATTATACTTCTTTTTGAAAATTCTTTAGGCAATTCATAAGAAATTACCTTTTCCACTATAGAATATAGTTCACTAAGTATATGCTTTGAATTCTTTAATTCGGCTTCTACATCAGACTTTAAAGGCAAAAAATATCCATTAATTTTTAATAAAGGAATTGAAATTTCAGATATTACATTTAAAGCAGATACTGCTCTACATGTAACAATATCAAATTTTTCTCTATTATTTTTGGCATAGGTTTCGCCTCTTTCATTTATAACTTCTACATCTTTTAAGTTCAGTTCTTTTATAACCACTCTTAAAAATTCACATTTTTTAGTACTAGATTCTATTAAAGTCATTTTTACGTTGTCAAAAAATATTTTTATAACAATCCCCGGTAACCCAGCTCCCGATCCTAAATCACAAATATTCATGTTTTCATTTTTAATAAGATTTGATTTTACCAAGCAAATAGAGTCATAAAAATGTTTTAAATATACATCATTTTCTTCAATAATTCTTGTTAAGTTAAATTTTTTATTCCATACCCTCAACAATTCAAAATAATTATTTAATTTACTTAAAATATTATCGTTTATATCAAGTCCTAAATTTTTACATTCAGTTATAAATTCATTCTTATTCATTAGGATACTCCTTTTTTAAATATATTAATAACATTGA
>CAZBKY010000064.1:0-2062 GCA_964492595.1 uncultured Muribaculaceae bacterium | reverse complement strand
AGTCCTCCTTAATCCACAATAACAGCTTTTTCTAAAACTTTATCTAATATATATCTTTTAGTTTTAGAAATTGGTCTTGAAAACACAACTCTTACGGTATCTCCCTTGTGAGCTTTGTTTTCAGCATCATGTACTGCATATTTCTTAGTATTTTTTACTCTTTTACCATACAAAGGGTGTTTCTTATAAGTAATTACTTCAATAGTGATTGTTTTATCACACACGTCACTTACTACTTTTCCAATAAGTTCTTGTTTTGTCTGTTTTTCCATAATTCACCTATTTTTTTAACCCTTCTAATTCACGTTCTCTAAGAACGGTTTTTAATCTTGCCACATCGTGCCTTAATAAAGATACTCTATGTGGTTTTTCAATGTTTCCGCTTGCAGCTGCAAAGCGTAAATTAAATAATTCTGCTTTTGTTTCTTCAATTTTTTTAGTTATTTCTTCAGTGGATAATTTTCTGATTTCTTCAGCTTTCATTATTTAGCCACCTCGCTTTTCTTCACAAATTTAGTTTTTATAGGTAGTTTGTGTCCCGCAAGTCTAAAAGCTTCTCTTGCAATTTCTTCTGTAACATCTGTCATTTCAAACATTATCTTTCCAGCTTTTACTACAGCCACCCATTCTTCTACAGCGCCTTTTCCACTTCCCATACGTACCTCGGCAGGTTTTTTAGTTCTTGCCAAGTGTGGAAAAATATTAATGAATACTTTACCTCTTTTGAAATTTTTCATGTGCCTTGTCATAGCTATACGAGAAGCTTCTATTTGTCTTGCTGATATATATGAGCCTTCTTTTGCCATTAATCCATATTCACCCTTTGAAAGTTCAACATTACCTTTAGCTTTTCCTTCATAACTAACACGTTGAGGCTTACGATATTTTGTTCTCTTTGGTATCAACATCTTTGTTACCTCCATTTTTCTTTTTTGCAGGCAGTATTTCACCTTTATAAATCCATACTTTTACACCGATTTTTCCATAAATGGTGTCGGCTTCTTTAAATGCATAATCTACATCAGATCTTAATGTATGAAGAGGAATTTTTCCTTCACTGTATCCTTCACTTCTAGCAATTTCCACTCCATTAAGGCGACCTGATACTAAAGTTTTAATACCTTTTGCTCCTGCTTTTATAGCATTTCTCATTGCTCTTTTTTGAGCTGAACGATAAGATGCTCTATTTTGTATTTGCATTGCGATAGATTCTGCAACTAATGCTGCATTTAAATCTATATTTTTAATTTCAACTATTGATAGATAAATTTCTTCATTAGTTAATTTCTTTAATTCTTTTTTTCTTCTTTCAATATCTGCTCCACCACGACCAATTATTATTCCTGGTTTAGCTGTATTAATAATTACATTTGTTCTTTTTTTATTTCTTTCAATAATTACACTTGCAACTGCACTATTTTTTAATTCTTTATCTAAATACTTTCTAATTTTTATATCAGTAAGTAAATATTTTTTAAAATCTTTATTAGGTGCAAACCATTTACTTTCCCAATCTTTATTAATACCTATTCTTAGTCCAACTGGACTTGCTTTTTGTCCCATTAGCCCTCCACTTTCACAGTATTCATATCTGAAACTTTGATATAGATATGACTTGTTCTTTTATATCTTTTATCAACTCTTGAACGAGAACCTATTTTATATCTTTTTAAAACAGTTCCTGCATTAATATATGTTTCTTTAATATATAGGTTGTTTTTTTCTAATCCCAGGTTGTTTAAAGCATTAGCAACTGCACTGTCTAAGACTTTTTTAATTAAGCGACTTGCTTTTGTATTTGTAGTCATCAAAATGCTTTCTGCTTCAACTATGGATTTTCCTCTTATTAAATCTAGTGTCATTCTTGCCTTTAAAGGAGCAATCATAGCACCTTTGTGTAAACTATATGTTTCCATTGCCGCCCCCCCCTATTTCCCTTCGCCAGAGTGACTTACGAATTTACGAGTTTGGGAAAATTCTCCTAACTTATGTCCTACCATATCTTCTGTAATATATACTGGTATAAACTCTTTACCATTATGAACTGCAAAGGTATGACCTA
>CAZBKY010000063.1:0-2347 GCA_964492595.1 uncultured Muribaculaceae bacterium | reverse complement strand
ATAAACTTATACTTACGTTTTCTAAATTACCATACCACACATCTACTCCATCACTTTGCTGAACTATAACAGTATTGCCATATCCATCTTTTTGCCCCACATACACAACAATTCCACTATTTAATAAACTCACTGTATCTCCTTCAGTTGTATTTAGAGAAACTCCATTTAAATAATCAGAATATCCTTCGTAAGTTATTCCTTTATTTAAACTGACCTTTTGGCTAGCCTTTTTATCTTTAAAAACCTTATCATAAATTTTCGTGATTTTAGAAAAATTAAAATTTGTTTCAAAGAGCTCTTTTTTTATTAACTCTTTTGTTGAGGCACTTAAATTACTTACTATAAGAACTATTAAAATTATAATTCCACATATAAAAATTTTATTAAATAGTTTTTTGAAATTTTTGGCATTAGTATGTCCACCTTTATTTTTTTTATATTCTTCTAAAGTCATTTTCTTCACCCTAAAAAAACATATGAATTTTATTTAGATTTATTCATACTTTCATAAAAACTGTAATATTTGTTAATACCAAATATCATATGATCCAGTAATTTTATTCCAAGCATATCTCCAGATGAAATCAAAGAATTTGTTATCTCTACATCTTCAATACTTGGAGTAGTGTCTCCTGAGGGATGATTGTGCATACATATAACTGCACTGGCACTAACAAGAAGTGCCTCTTTGAACACTTCTCTTGGATGAACTGTTGTTTTATCCAATGTCCCTTTAAATAAAGTTTTAAATTTAATTACATTTTTTTTAGTATCTAAATAAAGAGCACTAAATTTTTCCTGTTTAAGAGCACTAAATTCACTTTTATATTTTTCATATGCTTCGGAAGATGAATTTATTTTAATATGGTTTTTATTTTTTATATAATGGACTCTTCTTCCAAGTTCAATCGCAGAGATTAACTGAATTGCCTTGACTTTACCTATTCCTTTTATTTTACTAAGTTTATTTATACTGGCATCTTTTAAATTTTCTATTCCATTCATTTCTTTAATTATAATGCTTCCAAGCTCTTTAGAAGAAATATTTTTTGTACCGCATTTTAATATAATAGCAATTAATTCTTCATTTGATAAATACTCAACACCATAACTTTCTAATCTTTCTCTAGGTCGTTCATATTCCTGCATTTGCTTTATTTTCATTCTTGTAATACTCCTCATATATGTTTAATATTTCTTTATTTATTGCGTTAATAACCTCTTCACTTTTTGCCTCTTTTAACAAATAGTCATAACTTTCCAATTTTTTTATAAATTCTTTTTCCTCTATATTTTTACTGCTTACATATATATTATTGCCATTTTTATTGTAAAACTCTTTTATTTTATCAGCATTTTCTTTATTTTTTGTAATTCCCACATATATATGATATAAATTATCTTCTTTAATAACTAGATAAGAGGGTATTAGTTTTGTTGCTATGCTGACATTTTCATATTTTTGGTATGCTCCAAACTGCAAAAAGTACACATCTGTAAAAGAAGTGTTCTTACTAGAATTATTTTTGTAATTTAAATATAGAATAACAGAAAAAATCACTCCAAATAAAACAGCAATTATTATCTTTTTTTTCATATATCCACCTTTTTAAAAGTATACAAAACAAAAACCATATTATTTGTCACAATATGGTTTAAATATCAGATAATTTTTCTAAAACCTGTTTGAAATCCTCTGCCTCGATCAATTCTATGTCATAATTGTTTTTATTTTTTAGTGCAAGGGCTTCTTTATAATTAAGAGAAGGACATATAAATATATCAGCTTTTCTTTTAACTGCACCCATCAACTTGTATTTTACTCCGTCAATAGGGCCCACACTTCCATCTGAGCTAATCGTACCTGTGCCTGATATAACCCTTCCTTTAGTAATATCTTCTTTATTTAACATGTCATATATTTTTAAAGATGTGATTAAACCTCCAGAGGGACCAAGCTCATTTTTCCTGAAATTAAACTTAACCTCAGGATCTGTTATGATTTCTTTACTGTTGGTAAGATATACTCCAACCATTTTTTCTCCATCTATATTTTTGACATATGCATAACATTCTATTATCTTTTTACCTCTTTTTACTTTAATATTTAATTTTTGTTTAACCTTTAAATTTTTAACAATAGATATAAAATCAGAACTATTTTTGATATTTATATTATCAACACTAATAATAGTATCTCCAGATTTTAAATTGGTTTTGGCATATTCATTTATATGTAAAACACTAACACCCTTCTCTTTTACAGTATAACTTTTTCCTAAAGCTTCAAAGGCAACAATTATAGCATTTTGGTTTATTTCATTTAAATATATTTTATTTCTAG
>CAZBKY010000062.1:0-2532 GCA_964492595.1 uncultured Muribaculaceae bacterium | reverse complement strand
AAATTCATTCTTATTCATTAGGATACTCCTTTTTTAAATATATTAATAACATTGATATATCCGAAGGATTTATACCACTTATTCTGGATGCTTGAGATATTGTAAGCGGTCTTACCAACTCTAATTTCTGGCGGGCTTCTGTTGCGATGTTTTTAATTTTACTATAGTCAATATCAGCAGGTATCTTTTTCTTTTCCAAGTTTAACATTTTTTCAACTTCTTTTTTTGTCTTATCAATATATCCTTTATATTTTATATTTATTTCTACCTCTTCTATTATTTCTTTATTAAATTTGATATTTAAATGTTTCAATACTTTACTTAATTTGATTTCTGGTCTTTTTATTAATTCTATAAGCTTTATGCTGGAACTTATTTTTGAAGATTTGTTTTTTATTAAAAATTCATTGTTTTCTTCAGATTTTTTAAATACAGTATTTTTTAGAATATTCTGTAGTTCTCCTAATTTGTCTATTTTTTTTGTAAATATTCTATATTTTTTATCATCAATAAGCCCAGAAGATCTTCCTATTTCAGTTAATCTTACATCAGCGTTGTCGTGTCTTAAAAGTAAGCGAAATTCTGCTCTGGAGGTTAAAAGTCTATATGGTTCTGTTATACCCTTATTTATCAAATCATCAATTAAAACTCCTATATATGCTTCATTTCTTTTTAAAATTAGCGGGTCCTTGCCTTTTATTGAAAAAGATGCGTTTATACCAGCAATTAAACCTTGCGCTGCTGCTTCTTCATAACCACTGGTTCCATTTATCTGTCCAGCAGTATATAAATTTTTTATTTTTTTTGTTTCTAAGGACATATTTAAGTCTCTGGGATCTATGGCATCGTATTCTATTGCATACCCATATTTAGTTATTATAGAATTTTCTAAACCCTTTATTGTGTGAAGAAGTCTTTTTTGAATATCCTCTGGCATTGTAGTTGAAAACCCTCCAACGTACATTTCATTTGTCTCAAGTTCGTTGGATTCTAAAAATATTTGATGTCTATCTTTATCTCTAAATTTAACAATTTTATCTTCAATAGAAGGACAATATCTTGGTCCCACTCCCTCAATCATTCCACTATATAGGGCACATTTATCCAAGTTATTTAAAATTATTTCATGAGTTTTTTCGTTTGTATATGTTAAATAACAAGGCACTTGTTCCTTTACTTTATAACTAGCTTTATAAAAGTTACTGAAAGTAAGAAGATTATTATCCCCTTTTTCTATTTTTATTTTACTATAGTCTACAGAATTTCCATCTATTCTAGGAGGAGTTCCGGTTTTTAATCTTATTATTTTTAATCCTAATTTTTTTAAACTTTCACTTAAATACAAAGATGGCTTTTCTCCATGAGGACCGCCTTTGTGTTTTTCATGGCCTCTCATTATATCAGAATTCAAATATGTACCGGTTGTTAAAATTGTTTTTTTAGAATAAAATTCTTTCCCGTTTTCAGTTTTTACACCAATTACTTCATTATTTTCTACAATTAATTCCTTAACTAAACCTTCTAATAATTTTATATTAGAGTATGTTTTTAAAGTTTCAATCATTTTCTTGGAATATAACTTTTTATTAGACTGACATCTTAAGGATCTGACTCCAGGACCTTTTTTTCTATTTAAAAATTTAATTTGAATATGAGTTGCATCTGCTATTTCACCCATTATTCCACCTAAAGCATCTATTTCTCTTACAACAATTCCCTTGGCACTCCCTCCAATTGATGGGTTGCATGGCATATCGGCTATATTATTTATATTTCCGGTAATCAAAAGTGTTTTTAAATTATTTTTAGCACAGGCAAAAACAGCTTCACATCCAGCGTGTCCGCCTCCAACAACTATAACATCATAATTCATAATCACACCCACTTATTTTCCTAAACAAAAGTTTTTAAATATCTCATCTATTAAATCTTCTTTGTATGTCTCACCAGTTATTTCCCCTAACTTATCCCAAAGTTTCCTTATATCTATTTCTATTAAATCAACTTCTATGCTTTTTGATAAAGAGGCTTCTATAATAGAGGCGATTTCCTCACATTCCTTTAATATCGATATCTGTCTTGAATTAGATAAGTAAGTGTAATCTTTTAATTCTATTTCATTTAGATTAAACATTTTTATAATTTCCTCTTTTAATGGTTCAACACCGTTTTCTTCTTTAACCGAAGTATAAACTTTTTTATAACCTTTAAATATTTTTTCATCTATCTTTTTATCTTTATCACTCTTATTTATAACAATAATAATTTTTGATTTATTTAATTCTTTCAATATTTTTTTATCTTCTTCGGATAACTTATCACTTCCATCAACAACAAATAAAACCAAATCAGAAGATTCTATTGCCTTGTAACTTTTTTCAACACCAATTGCCTCAACTATATTTTTAGCCTCACGAATTCCTGCGGTGTCAATAAGTTTAACTTCTATACCATTGAGTATTATAGATCCTTCCACTATGTCTCTGGTTGTTCCCTCAATATCAGTCACTATAGCTTTATCTTCATTAATTA
>CAZBKY010000061.1:0-2670 GCA_964492595.1 uncultured Muribaculaceae bacterium | reverse complement strand
AACGGGGACACAATTATGCTTATATCATTTAATCCCGAAACTCTTAGAGCCACCATGTTTTCAATTCCAAGAGATACTTATGTAAAAATTGCCTGTGGAAATAGAAAAGTTCAAAAAATAAATACATCGGCATATGGCGGGAGCTCTTGTGTTATAAAAACTGTTAAAAACATGACAGGAATTGATATTGATTATTATGCAAAAATTAATTTTAAAGGCGTTGTTGATTTAGTTGATGCTTTAGGAGGAATAACAGTTGATGTTCCTTACAAATTTTGTGAACAGAATAGTTCGAGACAGTGGGGAGAAAATACAGTCTATTTAGAAAAAGGAATTCAAACGCTAAATGGTGAAGGTGCTCTTGCTTTAGCAAGGAACAGAAAAACCAATAATTATTGTTCTGAGGAATGGAATCAAGAAGGACCTAGAAACGATTTTGTTAGAGGTCAGAATCAGCAATTAGTTATTGAGGGTATTTTAAATAAAGTAAAAACCGTAAAAAGTGCAGGTACCTTATTAAATATTTTAGATGTTATAAGTAAAAACATAGATACTAATTTATCAACAGATCAAATTCTTTCCTTTTATGATGTTATAAAAGTTTTAGTTATGGCTAAGAGCGTAGATGTAGTTAATATACAAAAGACTTTATTAACAGGATATGGTTATAATCTTTATGAACAAAATTTAGGTACAAGGTATGCATTTTTCCACTGGAAGGGAAGTTTAAAAGATATTGTAGGTGAAATGAAAATAAATTTAGGACTGAAAGAAGAATCAACGATAAAAGAGTTTTCATTTTCGATTAATTCTCCTTACAATCAGGAAATAATAGGTGCTTCTTCTTATAGCGAATCAAAAGAAAAGCTGGTTCCTAACTTTTCATCATATACAATGAGTAAAATAAAGTCTTGGGGAGGAGATAATGGAATAACTGTAAATATATTGAAAAGTGAAACGAATGAAGAGGTTCCTTTATCGGAGGAAAGTAAATATGAATTTGTTTCTCAAAGCATCCATGAAAAAGTTTTGGTATCTAAAGTGGAGGAGCCCATAAATATTTATTATAAACTAAAAAAAACTTTTATCCTTCCTATTGAAGAAGAGAGTATAGAAGAACAGTTATAGTAAAAAACTATTTAATATGATAAAATTATAATGATGGAGTTAAAGATGAAAAATAAAGAAAGTATAATTTTAATGTTAATATTAGTCCTCTCAATAGTGCTGTTCGTTTTATATGAAATGGGATATATTAATATTTATTTGTCAAAAAATTCAGTTTATGCACAAATAAAAGAAGTTAACGAGGAATATATTGTATTAAAAAGTTTAAAAAGATCTGGTGGATTACAAAAAAGTGAAGAAGTTCATTTGTTTTTAACCGCTAGTGCTAAAGATTTACTAGAGAATTTAAAAGTTGATCAGAAAATTAAGTTTTCTCCAACTAAAATAGAAGAGACATTCCCTCCTAGAGTGTATACAAAATCATTCGAAGTATTAAAATGATGTCGGTGATTTTATGAGTAGTATTATAAAGTTTATCTTATATGGAAATTATGGAAAAAGAACTTACAATAATTACAAAGAAATTATTGATAAAAACAATATCAAAGGATTAAAAATATTATGTATCATAAATATTTTATTTAATATATTTTTATTTATTATATTTTCATTTATAAATTATAATATTGTCTTAGTTTATTATAATATTTTAAGTGTATTAGTCTCTTTAATATATATGATTATTTTAAAAGGACTTATTAAAGAAAAGTACATAACTATTATGTTTTATATCTATATATTTTTTACAGTAATTATATATAAAATTTTGTCAACAGATTATAATATTGATGTAATTTCAACTATAATGTGCGTATTATATATATCGAATGTTGTGCTTTTTATTGATAAACCATATCGATATAATATAATTATGTTTTTGTTTATAACTTGGTTATGTATAGATACACTTATGTTAAATTCTGCAGATTATATTACTATAAAAATTTTAATTTATGTAGCCACGTACATGATAGGAGTGGTTATATCTTATTTTCAATATAATAATATTATAGAAAAAGCTAAAATACTTATTAAAACTCAAAAAGAAAGAGATCAGGATTTACTAACTAAATTAAATAATAGAGTTTTCACAGAAAGATATATAAATGAATTTTTATTGGAAAATAATAATAGCGGAGTAATGTTTATTTTTGATTTAGACAATTTCAAAGAAGTTAACGATACTTATGGTCATATAGTTGGAGATGGCCTACTTATAGAGGTTGCCAATATAATAAAAAGAACTTTTAGAAAAGGGGACTGCATATCTAGGCTTGGCGGAGACGAGTTTGCCATATTTATAGAAGAAATAAATAGTGAAAGCTTTGCTGTTAAAAAAGCACAGAAACTTATAGAAGAGGTAAAAAATATAAAATTTGAAGATAAAAATATTGTGGGATGCAGTATAGGAATCGCTTTTTCTGAAAGAAAAGATGATTTTAATTCGTTATTTAAAAAAGCTGATGAAGCTATGTATGAAGCTAAGAAAGCCGGGAAAAGCTGTTATAAATTTTATAAAAATAAAAAATTAAAGCAAATAAATTTAGCTTAAATTATCTTTTGTCAAAAAAAATATGTATACATAAATTATAAAGAAGGAAG
>CAZBKY010000060.1:0-2721 GCA_964492595.1 uncultured Muribaculaceae bacterium | reverse complement strand
ATAATTTAAATTCTACTGAAATCCAACTTGCAAATTCAAAAGCAATATCTGGGTGTGCAAAAGTAGCTCCATATCTTCCAGTAGTAGCTTTAAGACCAATGGCATTGGTTTTATCTACCCAATCTTTCACACTTAACATATACGAATTTAATCCTGATTTACTTTTAATTATACCGAATTCGGTATAATTAAAATTTGGATTATAAATACTTTCCCACACACCTAAAAATTCAATAGTCATTCTATTTCTTAACCAATGAGATATTAAAAATTTTCCTTCTTTTGCTTTTAACATATCAGTTAGTGAAATATAATCATTATTATTAATAATTTTAGTGTTTATCTCATATTCTAATACTTGTAATTTTTCCATATTTTTTCTCCCATAAAATACTTATTTAAAATTTAAACGATTCTTTCAATTATTTTTCTATTATTTAATTTACTATATCCTTCCTATTAAAAACTAAAATACTCATTAAGTAAAATAATAATGAATGTGCAGATAGAACAATTATTCCTTTATAAATTCCTAAATTCACATTATAAATTAAATTAATTTGATATATGTCAAATATGTTTTTATAAATGCTTAAATCTAAATATGGTAAAAATGTATATTCTACAAAATTAATATTGATTTTCAAAAGAAGTTGAAAAATTAAAGTACTCATCAGACTCAAAAACATTATTGTTGCGCTTATAATTTTAGAATTATTTAAAATAGTAGACAAAAATACACATAATATACTGATAAAATATAAAGGAATTGAATTCAAAAATATTAACTTAATATAATTAAATATATAAAGATATTCTACAAACTTATTGTTTAACTCAATTACCTTTATCCAGTTTATTTTTAATATAATCGAAGAGATAAAAAATGAACTTAATATTATGGTCAATGTTATTGAAAGAATCATTATAAATAAACATAAATATTTAGAAGATAGTATTTTCCATCTTTTATATGGTTTTGTTAGTAACTCTTTAATACTTTTTCTATTTAATTCATCAGATAATATTCCCGAACTTAAAAGAGAAACTATAATTGACATAAATATTAAAACTGTTATACTGCTTTCTAATATATATTTTTCTTTTGAATACATATCTATTTTATTTTCTTTATAATAATTATATTTATCTATATTAATGCTCACTGTCTCATTATAATTATCAGTCAAAATCTTATATTTCTTATAATTTCCAGTGTATTCCTTCTGACTTAATAAGTCTATATAATTAAATTTCTCATAACTAGTATACTCATATTTTTTGTTACCTATATAAATATTTAAAAAACAAACAACTAGTATAAACACAAACAAAAATTTAATGCTTCTTTTTTTAAACTGTTTTATTAATTCTACTCTTATCAAACTAATCATTTGCAGTACCTTTTATTACAGATAAAAACTCTTCTTCAAGATTATCTTTACTCTCACATATTTTAAATATTTTTATATTATTATCTACTAAAATTTTATTTACTTCTGGTATTTCATTTTCTGTTATTTCAAGTTCAAGATTATCATTTACATCAAATTCAGATAAAAGTATTTTTGCTTTTAATTTGTCATCTACATAAAATTTATATTTTTTATTATGATTTATTTTTTTAATACCAATGATTTTTCCTTTATCAATAAAGATTGCTTCATCACAAATATTTTCTATTTCAGACAAGATATGAGATGAAATTATTATTGTCACATCTTTCAACGATTTCAAAAAATTTCTCAAATCATTAATTCCTAAAGGATCGAGTCCGTTTGTGGGTTCATCTAATATTATTAATTTAGGGTTATTTAAAAGACAATGAGCCAGTCCCAATCTTTGCCTCATTCCCAAAGAGTAGGTTTTTAGTTTCTTATATATGCTGCCTTCCAGGGAAACAAGTTTAACTATTTCTTTTACTTTTTCTTCAGAAACATTTTTCAACATTATTTTAAATAAATTTAAGTTTTCTTCTCCTGTCAAATAATCATACATTGCAGGTTCTTCTATCATTGCTCCAACTATGCTTATTGCTTTATCAAAATCTTTTTTTAAATCATAATTATTTATTGTAATGTTCCCCTTATCAATATGATATAACCCAACAATAGTTTTTAAAAGTGTACTTTTACCCGCCCCATTAACGCCTACTAACCCAATGATTTTGCCTTCTTCTATACTAAATGAGATATCATCCAATATTTTCTTTTTTCCAATAGTTTTTGTTAAATTTTTAACTTCTAAAATATTCATATTAACTCCTTCTTAAGAAAGATAACACATTAAAAAAGCACTTGCAAATGAGTACTTTTATAAATTCAGAGTATAAAATATAATTTTGTTTCTTTATATAATAAAATATATTTTTGTATATAAATAGTAATGTTATAAATTAAATTTATGCTAAATAAGAAAAAATTTATCTATCACTTAAATCAACATTTTCTTCTAATATAATATCTTTAAATTCTTCTTTAAAAGCTTCAATTTCTTTTACTTTTGCATCTTCATAAACTGACTTTGTTCTACATATAGCTTTATATAAATGTTTTAATTTAAATTCTTTAGAATTCTCAAATAAAGCCATTGAAAAAGCATTTGTTAAAAGAGTTAACGCTATATCAGGATATCTGTTTCCAATTTCATACACTCTTTTATATTCATCTGTCATATTAACTATAAATTTAAACATTTTTTCTTTTTGAAAATCAGTATAAA
>CAZBKY010000059.1:0-2749 GCA_964492595.1 uncultured Muribaculaceae bacterium | reverse complement strand
TGATGCTCCTCCCCCTCCCCCGGCTACCATTATTCTTGAATTTAATCCAAGTGTTGAATCCCATAATAATTCTAAGGCATTAGGGGTATAAGAACCAAAATATCTTACATCTGTTGCTCCTCCCCCACCACCATGAGTGCTATTACTTGCCGCAAAAGTTCCTACTGCCCCTCCATTATAACCATTGCCATTAGGTGTAAGAGTTCCGATCGTTGTCCCTGTTACTTTCTGACCTTCTCCTCCTATATACAAATACAATTTATCATTTTTATTTAAATATATTTTACCATTTGTATAAGATCCTTTTCCTCCTGTATAGGCAGTTGTATATGTAGTATCTCCACCGCTCGCTCCCCACAGCTCTACTTTATGCCACCCTGTATATTCCGCTGTGAATTCTTGGTAGTTCCCTGTGTAGGTGTAATGAGAAGTTCTATACCCTTCTATTTCTTTTTTCCCCTCAGAAACTATTGTATCTGCAAATCTAGCTTTTTGAGTATATAGGGCAAGTAAAGAAACTAATGTTAATAAAAACACAAGTAAAAAAGAATATACTATTGTCATTGAAGCAAACCCTTTTTTCATAACACACTATCTCCTATTATGAATTATAAATTATTTAATACTAAAAATCAAATATAATCACACGGTAAAAGTAGACTTATATAATATATTAGGATGTGTTTCAAATGAAAAGATTCAATAGTTTTTATGAGTTATATAAAAAAAATAAAGAAATATTTGATGTAATTATAATTTTAATATTATCTGTATTATTAATCTGGCAAATTATATTTACATTAATATTCCCTTTAAGAATAAATGTTATTATACTTCTTATACTTATTATTTTAATTTTGTTCTTTTTCTTTAAAGTTTATAGAAGTGATTAACTCATTAGTATAGTGAAACTTATTTATTATTTGTTTAATATTTTTAGTACTTAATAATTCATTATCTAACTCTTCAATTTTAGGTGGAATGGAAATTAGTATAAAAAATAATTTTTTTTCTTCTTCTGAAAGAGAAAAATTATTACTGTATTCCTCAAAAAGACTTGTAAAATTAGTATTTATTTTCTCATCATTATATAATCTATATAAATCTAATATAGGTGTATCAACCACATAATTATCCCAGTTTATAAGATAATCTTGTTCCCCATTTATTAAATGCTCCAGCTTAGGATTGTTATGGACTACTACTACACGCTCTTTAGGTTTGTTTTCAACTAATCTAAACCAACTTTTTAATTCAGCTTTGGAAAAGTTTATCGCCCCATTTATAACACTGTAGTTTCTTTGAATTAAATAATGAGCAGGAGAGGGATATATTTCCATTTCAATATTCTCTATATAATGATTATAATAATCCTCTATATACTCAATCTTGTCACTTAGCTTATCATAAATTTCTCTATATTTGTTTTTACTTACATCTTTATAATAAGCAGTTTTGTAGTGGAGATTTGATAATATTATAGCCATATCAATATGTTTGTTATAGTTATTTTTTTTTAATTCCTCTATATATTCATACTTAAAATTATTATTTTCTTTTCCTAATATCTTAGGTAAATTATTAAAATTTCTTGTTTTTAAATATTCAAATAACTCATCTATATTCTTATCACTTGGCTTTACTACATATTTTGTATCATCTTCAAAAGTTATTCTAGCCTTTCCTTTTAAAATGCTATTCATTTTTAATAAAAGGAACTAATATCTTATCTCCAACATTAATAGATTCTATATTGTTATATTCTTTTATATTATCAAGACTTACATTATATTTAGATGCGATTGTTTCAATTGTATCTTCTCCTCTTACAATATGAACTTTATAAGTTGTAAATTCATTAGTAGTATTGATATTTGATAATAGACTGTTAATTGTAGTATTGTCAACTTCACTTTGAACTGGATTTATAACAGTTTCAGTATTTTCAATATTTAGTTCATTTTCTTCTTCTAAGGCATATTTATCAATGGTACTCTCCACACTTCTTTCTTCTTCAACTACTTCCTCTTCTTCATCGTAATCCATTGATAAATCCACATTAAATGTAAATGTATCATCTTTAAATGAATGTTTAAAATCATCAATAACTAAATTCACTGTTTCTTTTTTTATTCTATCTCCAAGAGCTATACTGAAAGGTATATTGTAATAAAACTCCTCATTTATAACACTTGCCTCTGTCATTTTATATGCGCCACTTAAATAGAAACTTCCCTCTACTGCGCCATCCATTATTTTATAATCATGTGTAAGAGAAATATCTGTTATTTCTGCTATTTTGGTTTTAAATATAATACTTTTCTTAAATGGAATAATATTATTCATAAAAAAACTCTCCTTTCAGTTAAATATATGAAAAAAAGAGTTTATTATTACCTAAAAATATCTTCAAATATCTCAATATAATTCTCTACATATTTGATTTTTAAATTTTTTATTATTTTTTCATCAAGTTCCTTTACATCTGATTTATTTGAGTAAGGAAGATATACTTTATTTATACCATTTTTATAAGCCACTAAAAGTTTATCTTTGATTCCACCTACTCTAAGTATTTCACCTTTTAGAGTTATCTCTCCACTCATTGATATATATGGCGGAATATTTTTTTTAAGTAAATCACTTATTATAACACTTATTATAGCCACTCCAGCAGAGGGTCCATCTTTAAATACTGAGCCTTCTTTTAAATTAATATGGAAGTCTCTATTTTTAAACATTTCTTTTT
>CAZBKY010000058.1:0-2891 GCA_964492595.1 uncultured Muribaculaceae bacterium | reverse complement strand
GTAATCAAATACAAGCCTCCAATAAGTACTCCATATACTATAAATATCTCGGGGCCTAATATAAAACTTATTGTTTCTTTCGTTTTTCCTGTTAAATTTCTATTAACTGCATTTTCTATATAATTCAAATATTTTTCTAATTCAACTTTATTGCTATCCATTGCAAGTATTACCAACTCTTTGTTTTTAATATTTATATCTTCACTTTCAGCTGAAGTTATTAAATTTTTTAAATCATCTACTGTCATATCGGGAATATCATTGTTATTTCTAAGAGCATCTATACTCTTAGAAATATATCCTGAGAGATATTTTTTAAAAGCATTTGAACTAAATATTTTTAAAGTATCTTCCTTTGATATCATTAATGATTCGGTTCTTTCATATACTGCATTCATAGGAATACCCGATTCAGTCAATATGGTTTCCACATCTATAGTGGAAACTATATTATAAATACTCTCTTCTGAAGTTATATTTTTAAAGCTAAATAATAAACTAAATATCAACTCAATAACAAAAATAAATATGAATAAAAATATATTAGAAAATATCGCAAAGATTTTTTTCAATCTAATCACTCTCCACTATATATAGTTTGGTTCCATCTTTTATTATTATTAGATTACTTTCATTTTCATAGCCTAAATCTTTCACATATGTCCATGTGCATTTTATTTTATATGACTCATATTCAGTGTTATCATATACATATAAATCATTAATTTTATCGCTTAAAGTGATACTTTTTACTTCTGGTAATTCCTGTTCTCTTTTACCATCATAATTAACTTTTATATCCTTGTATAGTGTATCTTTAGCTTTCAGCTTAAAATTACTTTCTACATCAGGATGTACGAATTCTAGTGAACCAATATCTGTACTTGATATCTTATTATTAAGTGTGTAAAAGTCAATTATATAAAGTTTGGATAATAACTCTGCATACTCGTTATAGTCTATTTCTTTAGAATTTAGCACGCTCTCTAATTCATAAAAATATTCTTTATATAACTCTGTATCTGTCTTATCTAAAGTATATCCATATAAATCCAATCTTTTCAATTCATTATTAACTTCTTTATCTTTGAAAAAATCTAAATATACTTTTATTCCAAGAATAAAAATTATAGAGATACCTATAATTATAAAAATAAATGTAATTACTTTGTCTTTATTTATCTTTCTATTCACCATTTAAAATTTCCTCCATAAGATTATCTTCTTCTTTTTTGATTAAATCATGTATTATTAAATTTTGAGATACACTTAATCTTATATCTGCATAAGACTTTAATCTATCGATATACCCATCTTCCAGAGGTTCATCTGTTAAAGCTATATAATCTCCTTTAAGGTTATTATAATACACTTTATTTGTTATAAAATTACCATTTGGAAATATAACTATTTTCTCAGAATTACTAAATACATCTTTTCCCATAGCGTATGTGTATTTAAAATTAAACATATTAGCTAAAGTAGGAAGAAGATCATACATACCGACTACATCTTTTATCTCTTTTATATATTTTTTTTCTGGAGTCCAGATAATAAGAGGAGTATTTTTTAATAAATCATATTTATAATTTTCTAAACTTATATATTCTTCTGAATTTTTATCTTTAATATCAGAGGTCACAGGATCATAATTATACATTAAATTAAATTGATGCTTAGATATTTTTGCTTCATGATCCCCATATATCATAATTACAGTATCCTCTAATAATCCATTTTCTTCAAGATAAGTGAAAAATTCTCCCAAAGCAGCATCAGAATAATGAGAAGATTTTAAATAATTCCCCATCTCAGTACCTTCAAGATAATCTGCAACTGCACTTTGCTTAACACCATTTTCATCTTCATAGGTATAACTCATAGTTAAATCTAACTCATCATATTTATCCACCTGATCAAAAGGAGAATGATTTGTAAGGGTAATAATTTTACCATAAAAAGGCTGCTTATTAGTTTTAATTTCATTTAATATTGGGATAATCTGTTTAAAAAATTCTTTATCAGAAAGCCCAAGTCCAATAATATTTTCTGAAGTTACTTCATAAGAATTTTCAGAATAAAAATCTTGATATCCCAGTTTTTTATACATCGTATTTCTATTCCAGTAATCTCCATTATTGGCATGCATACTGAAAGTATAATATCCACTCTGATTTAAAATAGATGCAAGTCCTTCATATTTTCTATCAAAATAACTTACAAATGCTATTCCATTTACTGAAGGCATAAGGCCTGTTTCAAAAGTAAATTCGGTATCCGAACTGGTACCGGTACTTATTTGAGGATAAAATTTAGAAAAATATAAGCTTGATTTTGCAAGTTTATTTAAATTAGGGGTTATCTCCTGATTATTTATTTTTAAATCTATTAAAAAATTCTGAATACTTTCGGCATGTATCACTAAAAGATTTTTCCCTTCAAATATATTGGTATATTTATTTGCTGTAATATTTTTATTTTTTATCTCTTCTTTATAAAATTCTCTAAAGTCATAGGCAGCTTCATCATAACCAAAAAGTGTATTAAATTTAGGCTCTAATGATTGAATGGCATCATTAAATGTGTATGTATATAAGCCAAACCTTTGAACAATATATTCTCTATTCCATTGCTTGACTATTCTACTTAATTCAGTACCGTTTAATGTTAAAATAATTAAAAATAAAAGCCCTAACCCAAAGGTTTCAGTATGAAAAAACATTTTTTTACCTTTTTCTGTCTCTTCAATTTTAAAATAATATTTATTTTTATTAAGTTTTTTATGAATAAATACTAAACAAATAGGAAAAAGCAAAAATAGAAAATCTACAAATCTTAGTTTATATATAAATGATGCATGAACTTCTCCAACCATTTTAAGAGAATCTACA
>CAZBKY010000057.1:0-3105 GCA_964492595.1 uncultured Muribaculaceae bacterium | reverse complement strand
GTATTTGATAATACCGATAAAACACTAGCTGTAGATTATAATGAAGTATCTATTAAAAGAGTAGTTTCCAAAAATGGAGAAAACGAATATTATCTCAATGATACAAGATGCAAACTTAAAGATATAAGTAATTTATTTCTAGATTCATTTTCTTCTAAAGAGTCATTTAATATAATTCCTCAAAATAAAATAGAGGAAATATTAAGTGATAAGCCAGAAGAAAGAAGAGTCATATTTGAAGATGCTGCTGGAGTATTAAAATATAAAAAAAGAAAAGAAGAAACTTTAAGAAAACTTGAAAGAACAAATGAAAATATTGAGAGAATCAGCATGATAATTACAGAACTCTCTTCTCAAGTGAAATTTCTGGAGACAGACAGTAAAAAGGCAACAGAATATAAAAATTCAAAAGAAGAGTTAGAGAGTATTGAAGTATCTTTAATTATCAAAGATATTACAGAGTTTAATGAATTGTTATCTAACAAAAAAGAAAGCAAAGAAACCCTTGAGCTTAATTTGGCATCTTCTAATAAAGAATATTCTAAGTGTGGCAGTGAAATAGAAAAATTGAAATTTGAAAGTATTGAAATAGAAGAAAAAATAAAAGAATTAAGAGAAGAATACTTAAAAAATAAAGAACTGTTATCCGAACTTTTGTCTAAAAAAGAATTATCTATTGAAAGAAGTAAATATAATAAAAACAGCAGTGAAATTAAAAATAAATTAGTTGAATTAAAAGAAGATGAATTAAAATTGATCAATGAAATTAAAAATATAGAAAGAGAAATAAAAGAATTAAAATTAATAGAACAAAAAGATATTGACAGTCTAAATAATATTTCTATAGTACAAAATAAAATTAATAAAGAATTAGAGACTGAAAAGATTAATTACAGTGATTTAAAAAGAAAAGAACTTGAAACAAAATCTAAAATAGATTTACTTGAGATGAATTTAGAAAATATGTCTAAGCTCCCATTTGCAGTAAAATCAGTGCTTGATAACCCTTCTTTAAGGGGTATTAATAATATAATAGGCAATATAGTAGATGCTAAAGAAGAATATAGAGTAATGCTTGATGTTGCACTTGGCACTTCATCTAATTATATAATAGTTGATGATGATAATTCTGCCAAAGAGGCAATTGATTACTTAAAAAGAAATAATAAAGGCAGAGCAACGTTTTTCCCTTTATCTGTAATTAAACCTAAAAGTATAGAACCGGGAGTTTTAAATATAGCTTCAAAATCTACAGGATTTATAGCCTTAGCCAGTGATTTAGTGACTTATGACTCCAAATATTACAGCGTTATAATGAATCAGCTTGGAAATATCATAGTTGCAGATAATATAAACAATGCTTTAAAAATAAGTAAAGCAATAAATTATAGATACAGAATAGTTACTTTAAGTGGAGAAATGCTGCATGTTGGGGGTTCACTTACTGGAGGAAGTTTTAAATCAAACAATTCTTACATATCAGATAAATATGAAATCGGTAAATTAAAAGTATTACTCGAGCATATTTCAAATAACATAAAAGATGTGACAAAAAAATTAGACACTCTTCAAAATAGTTTTGATATAAAGCAAAGTGATATAATAAGTGCAAATATTGAATTAGTTAAATTAAAAGAAAAAATAAAAATATCAGAAAAAACACTGGAGGAATTTACTTTGCACTTAAACAAAAAAAACTCTGAGATGAAAGATTTAAATTATGATACTGAAAATGAAGTAAATAAAATTATGGAAAGCTACTATAAATCTGAGGGCATTTGTAATGATTTGGAAGGAAAAATTTCTTCTTTTGAATCGGATAAAAAAAGAATTAGAGAAAATATTGAAGAGCTGGAGAAAACTCAGAAAAAGAATAATTTATTAACATCTGATGTATCTAATAAAATAAATACACTGGAAATAGAGATAGTTAAACTTAATATGGCAATAGATAATTTATTAAACAGATTAAGTGAAGAATATAATTTAACTTATGAGGGAGCTAAAACTAAATATATTCTTGATATGGATGATAAAGATGCCAGAAGTAAGGTTAGTGAACTGAAAAAAATCATTAAATCTATTGGAAATGTAAATTTAGGAAGTATAGAAGAATATGAAAGAATTAATAAAAGATATACATTTTTAAATACTCAGAAAAACGATTTAGAAGAAAGCGAAAAAAGTTTACTGGAAATTATAAATAATATGGATGCAGTTATGATATCCAAGTTTGAAAAAACATTTAATAATATAAATAAAGAGTTTTCAAAAGTATTTTGTGATTTATTTAATGGAGGTTCTGCAAGTTTAAAGCTAACTAACCCAGAAAATATGCTTGAGACAGGAATTGAAATTATTGCAACTCCTCCCGGGAAAAGTATGAAAGCTATTTCGCTTTTATCGGGCGGGGAAAAAACATTAACTGCTATAAGTTTATTGTTTTCAATTATGAATTTAAAAAAAGTCCCATTTGTTGTCCTTGATGAGGTTGAATCTTCTTTAGATGAAGTTAATGCAGAAAAATTTGGTGAATATTTATCCAATTACAGAAATAAGACCCAATTGCTTATAATTACCCATAAAAAGAAAACTATGGAATATGTAGATTTACTTTATGGAGTAACTATGCAGGAAAGTGGAGTAAGTAAATTAGTAAGTGTTAAATTAGAAAATGCAAAATAAAAACAAAGTTCGGCTTTGTTTTTTTAACTTATTAAAAGTTTGAGTAGATATCTTCTTCACTATTGAATTGTACCCTCAAAGCTGTTTTTGTGTTTATATTGACTGTAGTTACATTTGTTATTTCATAAGTTAATCCTTCATTTAAAGAGTAGGAGGTTAAATCTAAATTATCAAAATTAACGATTATAGAAGCATAATCTTCTCCTAGGTTTTCTGCAACTGAGGCAAGCATTATTTTCAAAACCTCTCTTGCAGAGTTATCTGTATTTTTAAATGAAGTTGATAATATATCATCTGCATATGTGTATTGATAAGTTTTATTTTCATTAGGACTTGAATAAGATACAATAATAGTATAATCACTTTCATATGATTCAATGGATATTCCAGCATCTTCCAAATCTCTTGTCACTATACTTG
>CAZBKY010000056.1:0-3218 GCA_964492595.1 uncultured Muribaculaceae bacterium | reverse complement strand
ATGAATTATATTAAAACAGAGGAAATATCAAAATTGTGGGGAATTAAAGAAAGGCGAATAAGACAACTATTAAAAGATGGTAGAATTGAAGGAGCAATTAAAAAAGGAAATATCTGGTTAATTCCCGAGAATTCTACAAAACCTATTGATTTAAGAGAAAAACAAATAATAAAATTTATTTTTGATATAGATAAAGACAAATTAAATGTGATTGATAATTTAAAAATGGAATTGGACAAAAAAAGGCCATTGAATCAAAATGCCTTTAAATCTTTAAGAGATAGCAATATTTTAAATTGGACTTATAACAGTAATGCTATTGAAGGGAACACTCTAACTTTAAGAGAAACTAAAATTGTACTGGAAGGAATTACAATTGGTGGTAAAAGTCTCAACGAACATTTAGAAGCAATCAATCATAAAGATGCGATTTTATTTTTAGAAGAAATAATAAAAAAAGAAAATGAACTTTCACTTAGAGACATCAGGGATATTCACAGGTTAATATTAAAAGAAATTGATAATAAAAATGCTGGTGTAATAAGAACTGAAAATGTAATTATAACAGGAGCCAGTCATAGGCTCCCCCATTATTTAAAAGTTTCTGAAGAATTAGAAAAATTGATGATCAATTATAAATTTTGGAAAGAGTTTCATCCAATTGTTAGAGCTGGACTTTTGCATGGAGAATTTGTTAAAATACATCCTTTTATTGATGGAAATGGTAGAACATCAAGATTAATTATGAACTTTGAAGTTATGAGGTATGGATATCCTCCAATCATAATAAAAAAAGAAAACAGAAATATTTATTATGATGCATTAGATAAAGGTGCAATGACTAAAGATTATACCGATTTTATAACTTTACTAATTGATTTGGAAATTGAAATGTTAAATAAATATTTAGAAATTTTAAAATAGATATTTATAAAAAAAATATTCTAATAATAATGAAAAAATTAAATAAATAAAATAAGCGAAAAGAGAGATTAAAATGATTAATATAGTCTTATTTGAACCTGAAATTCCCGAGAATACTGGAAACATAATGAGAACTTGTGTTGCAAGCGATGCCTATCTTCATTTAATTAAGCCTCTTGGATTTAGTTTGAGTGAAAAATATGTGAAAAGAAGCGGAGTAAACTATATAGATAAATGCAACTACAAGGTTTATGAAGATATAGAAGATTTTTTCAGTCAAAATAGTGGAGAATATTATTTTTTAACAAGATATGGACATAAACCTCATGATAGTTTTGATTATTCTGATTCTTCAAAGAATTTATATTTTATATTTGGTAAAGAGTCTACTGGAATACCGGCATCTATATTAAAACCTTTTATAGACAGATGTATTAGAATACCCATGAGTATTAATGTCAGATCTCTTAATTTATCAAATACGGTAGCTATTATGATATATGAAGCTTTGAGGCAGCAAAAGTATAATGATTTATTAAAAGATGAACCTCACAAAAGTAAAACTTATATTGAAGATTAAAAAAAGAACAAAAACTGTTCTTTTTTTTATAATAGACACATAAAGTTAAGTGAAAATAATAAGAAAAGGTGGATTTTGAATGAATAAAAAAGACATAATTGAAAGTATTTCTGCAAAGGGGAATGGAGAAATATATCTTGGAGTGGTGGGAGCGGTTAGAACCGGTAAAAGTACCTTTATCAAGAAGTTTATTGAATGTTTGGTACTTCCTTACGTAGAAGATGATTCCGAGAAAAAAAGGTGCTTGGATGAAATCCCTCAGACCTCTGGTGGAAAATCAATAATGACAATTGAACCTAAATTTGTTCCATCAAGTGGTGCAAATATTAAGGTTGATGGATTTACTACAAATATTAAGCTGGTGGATTGTGTTGGATATATAACTCCGATGGCTAAAGGATATCAAGATGATGAAGGAAATCCAAGAATGGTTAAAACTCCATGGTTTGAAGAAGATTTACCATTTGTTGAAGCAGCAGAGATTGGAACAGAAAAAGTAATTAAAGACCATGCTACAATTGGTATTGTTATAACAACAGATGGTTCTTTTGGAGAATTGCCAAGAGAGAATTTTATAGAGGCAGAAAAAAAGGTTATTACAGAATTAAAAAATATCAATAAACCCTTTATTATAGTAATGAATACTTCACATCCCCATAATATAGAAACTGTCAATATATCAAACAGTTTAAGAGAAATGTATGATGTTCCAGTAATACCGATGAGTGTAGAAAGTATGAAAGAAAGTGATGTACTTGATATCTTAAAAGAAGCATTATATGAATTTCCTGTAGATCATATAGAAGTTAATATACCTGACTGGGTAGCAGTATTAAATAAAAATCATCCATTAAAACAAATATATATGGATAAAATAAAAGAATGTATAATAAGTGTTGATAAATTAAGAGATGTTGAAAATATTAACATAAATTTAGAGAATACAGATGAAATAAAAAAAGCATATATATCTAATATAAATACAAATAATGGAGAGGTTACCTTGACTTTAGAGGCACCTGATGAGTTATATGATAAGATTCTTAAAGAAGTGGCTGGGGTAAGCATAAACTCTAAAGCAGAGCTTTTGAAAATATTTCAA
The DNA here is from genome assembly GCA_964492595.1 of uncultured Muribaculaceae bacterium. Taxonomy (GTDB): domain Bacteria; phylum Bacillota_I; class Bacilli_A; order RF39; family UBA660; genus CAYNFP01. The sequence goes on along the minus strand of CAZBKY010000056.1, from coordinate 612 downwards.
GATTTCAATGAAGGAAGAAGTGAATATGAATCTATAAAAATGGCTCTTAAACAAGTTTATCAAACAGGTTATGGTATAGCATTCCCAGGATTAAGTGATATGAAATTAGAAAAACCTGAAATAATAAAACAGTCAGGCAGATATGGAGTTAAATTAAAAGCTGTCGCAAGTTCAATTCATTTGTTAAAAGTAGATGTTGAAAGCTCATTTGAACCGATTATAGGAAGCGAACTTCAAAGTAAGGAATTAATCAACTACCTACTAAAAGATGGAGAAGATAACACTGAAAATATATGGAAAAGTGAAATATTTGGTAGAAGTCTTGATGTAATAGTTCAAGAGGGAATTCAGGCTAAATTATCACTACTTCCAGAGTCTGCAAGATATAAATTATGTCAGACAGTAACCAAAATGGTTAATAGGGGAAGTAATAATTTAATAGCAATAGTATTATAAAAGCTTCATAATAGAAGCTTTTTATATGAAAAAATTCATAAATTTGCTTATAATGCTTGATTTATAGATAATTTATGTGTAGAATTAAATTGTAAGCATACGTAGTTGTGCTTAAATATTGTAATGGGAGGTAATTACATGTCTAAACAAGAATTA
>CAZBKY010000055.1:0-3372 GCA_964492595.1 uncultured Muribaculaceae bacterium | reverse complement strand
TTTTTTACATATTGCTGAGAAATAGTTGATGCCCCCTGAACCATCGCACCTTCTTTGATATTTATTAAAAAAGATTTCAAAATTCTTGGGTAATCAAACCCCTGATGAGTATAAAAATTTTTATCTTCAGCCGACACTGTCGCATCTATAACAGTTTTAGAAATATTTTCTAACTTAGCCCATGAAGTCCCATCAATATTTTCAAAAACCAATGTTTCATCCTCATCATATATTAAAATTTGCCCTGCAGTAGTTAGTTCCATTTTAGGTGTGATATAAGCATACGCGTAAAAACCAGAGATTATTAATATAAAAGAAATTACAAAAAATATCGTTAATTTAAGTAAAAAGTACAGTTTTTTCATAACTCCTCCGATTACTATATATTAGTATGTAGAATAAAGTTATAAAATATTACATAATAATGAATAAAAAATACTTGATTTATTAAAAATAATAAGTATAATTTTAAGAGAAATGAAGAGAGGAATGATTATAATATGAAATTTAAAACAGTTGCTAAAGAAGAGTTAGAACTGATGCCTTTTGATGATATAGCCTATGTTATATTAAAAGAAAAAGGTCACAAAATGAAAATAAATGAAATATTTAGAATAATATGTGATGAGCTGGAATTAGGCGACAGCACATATGAGAGTCAGATTGGAGATTTTTTTACATTGCTTGCTACAGAAAAAAGATTTATACAGCTTGAAAAGGGTTTTTGGGATTTAAGAGAAAATCATACCGCAGAGATAAGCATAAAAGAAATAGAAGATGAATTTGCAGAAGAAGAATTAGTCGAAGAAGACTATGATGCAGATGATTATGATGAAGTAAAAGATAGTGAAGATGAAGAAGATGATGAAAACGAAGATTTAAAAGGTTTAGTTATTGTTGACGATATAGAAGAAGGAAATGATTTATAGCTTGCTTACTTAAGATTTAAAAATAAAGTAAGGAGATAAAATGGAAGAACGATTAAAGTTAATAGAAGAGAGATACAAATATTTAGAAGAAGAACTACTTAAACCGGAAATATATGAAAACTTTGCAAAAATGAAAAGTTTAAGCAAAGAAAAATCTATGTTAGAGGACAAAGTAAATAAATATTACGAATATACTCATCTACTTAATGATATAAAAACTGCATATGAAATGCTTGAAGATCAAGAAATGAAAGAGTTTGCAACAGAAGAACTAGAGATTTTAAATAAGAAAAAAGAAATTCTTGAAGATGCTTTAAAAAGAATGCTTTTACCTGAAGATCCAAATGATGAAAAAAATGTTATCGTAGAAATAAGAGGTGCAGCAGGCGGAGATGAAGGAAATATCTTTGCTGGAGATTTATTTAGAATGTATGCTAAATATGCTGAGCATCAGGGCTGGAAGCTAGAGGTAACTTATGAAATGCCTAGTGAAAGCGGTGGATATTCAACTATAGAATTTATGTTAAGCGGAGCGGCGGTATATTCTAAATTAAAATATGAAAGCGGAGTACATAGAGTCCAAAGAGTGCCTGAGACAGAGAATCAAGGAAGAGTTCACACCTCAACTGCGACAGTTTTAGTAATGCCTGAAGCTGAAGAAGTGGATATAGAAATAAAAGATGGAGACATAAGAGTTGACATAACAAGAAGTTCAGGTGCAGGAGGACAGTGTGTTAATACAACGGATTCTGCAGTTAGAATAACCCATATACCTACAGGAATTGTAGTTTATTGCCAGGTCGAAAGAAGCCAAATAAAAAATAAAGAAAGAGCGCTTCAGATACTTAAAACAAGATTATATGATTTAAAGCAAAGAGAACTTGATAAAAAGCTTGAAAGTGAAAGAAAAGGTAAAATAGGTACTGGGGACAGATCCGAAAAAATCAGAACATACAACTATCCGCAAAACAGGATAACAGATCATAGAATTAATTTAACACTTATGAATCTGGATAAAATAATTGAAGGTCATCTTGATGAAATAATTGAAGCTTTAATTACTGAAGATGAAAGAAGATTACTGGAATCTCAAAATGAAAAATAAAATAGAAAAGTTAGGAATTTCTTCAAGGGAAGCTCAAGAATTAATAAAAACAAGCAAAAATATTAAAAAAGATTACAAAAAACTAAAAACTGGATATCCGATTCAATATTTAATAGGATATTCTTCTTTTTATGGCTATAAATTTTTAATAAACAAAAATACTTTAATACCAAGATATGAAACAGAATATTTAGTTGAAAAAACTATAAAATATATTAAAAAATATTTTAATAAAAATGAAAATGTCAATATATGTGACTTGGGAACTGGAAGCGGATGTATAGGAATAACTTTAAAAAAAGAACTTCCAAATGTAAATGTTGATGCCTATGATATATCCTTAAGAGCTTTAATAATGGCTAAAAAAAACTCTAAGATAAATAATGCAAAGGTAAGTTTTTATTTAAAAAATATCTTAAAGCCACTGAATAAAAAGTATGATATCATTATAAGCAACCCTCCTTATGTAGGCGTGAGTGAGAAAGTAATGAATATTGTTTATAAATATGAACCTAAAAAAGCACTGTATGCAAAGGAAAATGGATTGCAATTTTATAAAAAAATAATAACTAGTTCAGTTAAATACTTAAATGAAAAATCTCTTATTGCTTTTGAAATAGGCAAATCTCAAGGGAAAAATATAATTGAAATTGCCGATAAAACATATCCGAATGCTAAAAAAACTATTGAAAAAGATTTATCTGGAAAAGATAGATATGTATTTATCTTTAATAATGTTGAATAAAAAATAAATAAAAAAACCAATACTTATTTGAAAGGTTTGGTAAATTTTTATGAAAAAGCTTTTTATTTTAATTGTAATATTTTTGATAATATTAGCCTCTATAAAAAATGAAGAGGTTATAGTAATACCAGATAAATCAATTAGATTTAGAGTAATAGCAAATTCAAATGCCGAAGAGGATATCTACGTAAAAGAAAAAGTGGCAGAAGATTTATCAAAAAATATTGCAAATATAACCACATCAAATGATATAAAAGATGTTAGAAAAAATATAAATAAAAATATAGAAAATATTGAAGCTCAGGTAGGCAAAGTTTTAAAAGATTTTGATTACAAAAAGGATTACAATGTAGATTACGGAATAAATTATTTTCCCGAAAAAATATACAAGGGTGTAAAATATAAGGAGGGGTATTATGAATCACTAGTTATTACTCTCGGAGAAGGCAAAGGTAATAACTACTGGTGTGTTTTGTTTCCCCCTCTTTGTATGATAGATGAAGATACTCCTAAAAAAGACATTGAATATAAATTTATAATTAAAGAAATAATTGAAAAGTTTAAGAGTATAAAAGAATGAAAATAAAATAAGA
>CAZBKY010000054.1:0-3403 GCA_964492595.1 uncultured Muribaculaceae bacterium | reverse complement strand
TTGCTTGACATGCAGAATGATTGCTAGATGCAGTTGTACCAGTTCCTCCATTACAGTTATATACTACTGTATATGTTCTTTGAGGTATATCACAACTTGCTCCTTTTTCAACTTTATTAATATTTATATTATCCAAGGAAGTAAACTCATTTATATTTATTTTGTATTTACCATTGGAGATACAAAGAGAAGATATTTCTTTATCTTCAGAAACTACTACTCTATATTCTAATTTGCTTTCAATATCTAATTTATCATACTGAGAATCATATTCCTCTTTTAGTTCTTCCCCATAAAAACTTTCCAATATGCTGCTCTGAGCTGATTTAGCCAAAGTTTTAGCATCAATCACAAAAGTTTTTCTTCTTGAGACATCTAAAGAAGTAACTACTTTCGGTATAATAATTGTTAATAATATTGCTAATACCGCTATTACTGCTAAAATTTCTACTAAAGTAAAACCTTTTTTATTCTCCATATAAACCTTCCTATTATAATAAAATATTAACAAAAAAATGCTCTTAAAACAAGTGCATTTTTTGTTATTCATCTTCTTTAATATATAACTTACATAATTCATCTAAATCATATTTTAAATCTTCCAATATATCTTTATCTTTAGTTCTAACTCCACTTGCAAATTTATGCCCTCCGCCATTATATTTAAATGCTATATCATTTATAAATGGTCCTCTACTTCTAATATTTATTCTAAATATATCGTTTTTTTCATCTCTAGTAATAAACATCCATACGAGTATCTCCTCTATGTTATTAAATTCATTTATCATGTTCGATGCACCAGATGCATCGGCTCCTAATGATTTAATAATATCATCTTCTAAAAATATATACGCAAATTTATTTTTAGTAACTTTTAAATTAGATGCAATATATCCCATAAGTCTTACTTCTGCTAAAGGTTTTGAATATAATTTTTTATAAAGAGTTTGAAGATCAAGCTTATATGAAGAGATTAATTTAGCTATCATATCGAACTGTTTATAACCAACAGGCTCAAATAAAAGTCTGTTTGAATCAGATATTATTCCAACGAATAAATTTTCTGCAATAGACTTATTCATTTTTAACTTAGTATTATTTATAAGAGAAGTTATTATTTCAGCTGTTGAAGAAGAATTTAAGTCTATTAATTCCAAATACCCAAATTTTTCTACAAAAGGATGATGATCTATTTTAATAATGTTTTTAAATTTTTCAAAATTGGCTATTTCAACTCTTTTAATATCGGGTACATCAACACATATTAGTAATGAATTCTCATAGTTATACTCATCAACTTTATCAAGCTTACCAAAATATTTAAATTTAGCCAAACCGCTCCCTACTGCATACACCTTTTTATTTAGAAAAGTACTTATTATTGAATCCCTTAACGCAATTTGACTACTTACACAATCAGGGTCAGGTCCAATATGCCTTGCTATATAAATTGTGTTATATTTTTTAATTTCACCATAAATTTTTTTATAAATATTAACCATTTTTTTTACTCATTTCTATTATATTAAAGGTATCTTTTGCTATCATAAGCTCTTCATCAGTTGGTATTACATAAACAGGCACACTTGAATCTTCTAAGGATATCTTCACTTCTTTGCTTATAGAGTTATTTGCTTCTTCATCAAGCTTTATGCCTAAAACTTTAAGTCCACGGATAACTTCTTTTCTAATTACTATTGATTTTTCTCCTACCCCCGCAGTAAATATTATTGCATCGCATCCCTCAAGCTCAACGTAATATTTGGCTATATAATCAATTATTCTTTTAGCATACATCTTCCCCGCCAAAATACATCTCTCATTTCCTTTAAATACCTCATTTTCTATATCTCTTAAATCATTGCTCAACTCACTTATTCCAAGAATACCACTTTTTTTATTTAAAATATTATCCATTTCTTTTGGAGTGCATTTGAATTTATCCATCATATAAGTCACTATAGTTGCATCGATATCTCCACATCTTGTTCCCATAATTAAACCGGCATTGGGAGTGAGTCCCATTGATGTATTTACACATTTGCCATTTTTTACAGCAGATATACTTGCACCATTTCCTATATGACAGGTAATTAGTTTTGTATCTGATCTTCCCAATATTTCATTCGCACGAAGCATTACATATTTATGAGAAGTTCCATGCGCTCCATATCTTCTAATTTTATATTTTTCATACCATTCATAAGGAAGTGCATACAGATAGTTTTCTTCTTTCATTGTTTGATGAAATGCAGTATCAAATATCGCAGTTTGAGTCGCATTTGGTATTACTGATTGTGCCGCCCTTATTCCTGTTATTGCAGGAGGGTTATGTAGAGGCCCTAAAATACTTAATTCATCTATTTTAGATATAACATCCTCATTGATTAATTCACTTTTATCAAAGTATGATCCCCCTTGAACGATTCTGTGTCCCACTCCTTCAATTTCTGATAAATCTTTAACTATATTATATTTTAATAATTCACTTACCAATATTTCAAATGAATTTTTATGACTCTCCAAAATTGCTTTTTTTTCTATTTTTTCGCCATTTATTTTTATACTATAAAAACTATCAGGCATTCCAATTTTTTCAAATACACCTGAAGCTAATCTTTTTTCTTCTGGCATTTCAAATAATGTATATTTTAAAGTAGCACTCCCCGCATTAATACTTAATATCTTCATATGTTACCTCTTTCTCATAGATTATATCACAACCCTTATATTTGTTCTACTTCTTCTTTTATATTTTTACTCATTATAGCGAGTCTTACTGGTGCGAAAGATCTTCTGTGCTCATCAATAACACCATACTTTTCTATTGCATCTAAATGTTTTTTAGTGGCATAACCTTTATTATTTTTAAATCCATAATAAGGATATTTTTTACCTATTTTTATTAACATTCTATCTCTGGTAACTTTTGCAATTATAGAAGCGGCAGCAATAGATTCACTTTTGGAATCCCCTTTAATAATAGAAGTGATTGGAATATCTATGTCTAACTTCATTGCATCAATGAGCAAATGTTCAGGCTTAATTATAGAATTCTTTACAGCCTCTTTCATTGCTTCTTTAGTAGCTTCATAAATATTTATTTCATCTATTCTTTTAGCAGATATTACTCCAATTCCTATACTTACTGCTTTTTTACATATTATTTCATATAAATATTCTCTTTTTTTCTCTGAGAGCTGTTTAGAATCCTTTATTTCTTCCATATAAAAATTTTTAGGAAGTATTACACAAGCTGCGACTACTGGACCGATTAATGGACCTCTTCCAGCTTCATCTATACCGCCAATAAGTTTTATTTTCTTTTTATATAAATCTTTTTCATAACTCAACATATTCATGAATTAATTATACCTATAATTTAAAAAAATTGAAATAG
>CAZBKY010000053.1:0-3432 GCA_964492595.1 uncultured Muribaculaceae bacterium | reverse complement strand
GATGAGGTTCATACAATAGTTGGAGCTGGGGGAGCCGAAGGAGCAATTGATGCATCGAATATTTTAAAACCCATACTAGCCAGAGGCAATCTAAAAATAATCGGAGCTACTACAATAAATGAATATAAAAAGTATATAAGTTCAGATAAAGCGTTAGATAGAAGATTTCAAAAAATTTATATAAATGAACCTTCTAAATCTGAGACTTTATGCATACTTAAGAAAATAAAATTTGATTATGAAAAGTTTCACAATGTAAAAATTAAAGACAGTGTATTAGAAAGAATTGTAAATCTGGCAAATAAATATATCTTTGATAGAAATGAGCCTGACAAAAGTATAGATATATTAGATGAGGCATGTGCCAAAGCGAGTATAGGGGGCAGTAAATCTTTAAGTCCTTCTGCAGAAGAAAAATTAAATAAAATTTTATTAAAAAAAGTAAAATCTATAAAAGATGAAAACTATTTAGAAGCAGAAAAATTAAAAGAACAAGAACAGAAAATCAAAGATAAAATAAAAAGTAAACACGATATTAAAGAAGTTACTCTTTTAACGGTCAAAAAAGTAATTGAATCTAAATGCAACAGTAAGATATATGATTTAGAAAATAATATAAACGTTTATAAATATTTAGAAAAAGAGTTAAATAAGAATATTGTAGGTCAAAAAGCAGCAATAAAAGAATTGATAAATGCATGCAGAATTTTCAACAATAATCATAATGCTCCGGTATCAATTATGTTTTATGGCAAAACTGGTGTTGGAAAAACTATGTGTGCCAAAAAATATGCGGAATTTTCAAATCTAAATATCGTTAAACTTGATATGAGCGAATACTCATCTGAAATATCCGTTAATAAAATACTGGGTTCTCCTCATGGATATGTGGGCTATAATGATACAAATACATCACTGGAATCTCTAAAACTTAATCCAAATTCACTTGTAATTCTAGATGAGATTGATAAAGCTCATCCATCAGTTTTAAATTTATTTTTCAATATATTTGATGATGGATATTTAAAGACTTCTAAAGATGAAAAAATAAACTTTAATAACTGTATATTTATAATGACAACTAACTCCTTAAACAATGAAAATTCTATAGGCTATGTTAAGGATAATTCTAATAACCAATTTGAGATATTTTCTAAAGAATTTCTAAATAGAGTAAACTATTTTATAAAATTTAAAGATTTAAATACACTTGATATTAAAACAATTATTAAAAACGAAATAAAAACATCAGAAAAAGAATATAACAGGAAAGTATGTATATCTGAAGAACAAGTAAATAAATTTGTAAAAGACTCTGAATTTGAAACTTTTGGTGCTAGAAAGGTGAAAAATATAATAAAGAAATATATAGAAAAAAATTTAATAGTTTTTAATACTTTATAAAAAATCAAAAAGATGATAGAATATATTATAAGAAAAGGAAGTAAGAAGTATGAAGATTTATAATTCTTTAACAAATGAAGTAGAAGAATTTATTCCGGTAAATGAAGGTAAAATCAATATGTATATTTGCGGTCCTACTGTTAATAAAAGAACACACTTGGGACATCTTTATCCTGCCATATTTTTTGATACAGTATATAGATATTTTAAATACATAGGTTTTGATGTTTCATATGCATCAAATTTTACTGATGTAGATGACAAGATTATTAGTGCCTCTTTAGAAGAGAATATTTCTGAAAAAGAAGTAGCTGAAAGATATGAAAAACTTTATTTACAAGATTTAAAAAATATTAACTGCCTTCCAATAAATTATAGACCAAAAGTGACTGAATATATTCCTGATATAATTGAATTTATAAATAAACTTATAGAAAAAGGTTTCGCATATAAAAATGGTGATGATATTTATTTAAATGTTAAAAAGATAACAAAATATGGAATATTGTCTCATCAAAAAACAGAAGAGTTAGATTATGGAAACAGAATCGAAGTGGATAAAAGAAAAGAAAATCCATATGATTTCGTATTATGGAAAAAAACTAAAGATGGCATAAAATGGGCGGCACCTTTCGGAGAAGGAAGGCCTGGCTGGCATACAGAATGTGTTGTTATGATAAATAAAATATTTGGAAACAAAATTGATATTCATGGCGGAGGAATAGATTTAAAATTTCCTCATCATGAAAATGAAATTGCACAATCTTTAGCACTTTATGACAATACTTTAGCTAATTACTGGATGCATAATGGACATCTTTTGATTGATGGAATAAAAATGAGCAAAAGTCTAGGAAATGTAATTATTTTAGATGACTTATTAAAAAAATATAATTCTAATACAATAAGACTGGCTATATTAAAAAATAATTATAAATTGCCTTTAGTATTAAATGACGCACTCTTTGAAGATGCTAAAACCATTGATGATAAAATATTAAATGTATTAAAGATATTTAACTTATTTAAAGCTAATAATAAAATTGATTTGGAAATCAAAACAGAAAAAAGCCAAATAAAAGAAATAATGGACAATGATTTTAATACATCAAATTTAATAACTTATTTATTGGAAACAGTAAAGAAATTAAATATGAATTTAAGAAATAAAGAAATTAAGGACGCAGTAAAAAGCTATAATATATTGAATGATATAATTTATATTTTAGGTCTAAAGTATGATTTACCTTCGATAAATCAGGAAGATTTAGAGCTATACAACAAATGGAATAGATATAGAGAAGATAAAAAATTTGAAGAATCAGACAAATTAAGAGAAGAGCTTACGAAAAAAAATATTATTTAAAGGAGAAGTGATATGGACTATTTACTAGTTATAGGCGGAATTTTATTAATTCCCTTAATCGCACAATTATATGTCAGCTATACGTATAACAAATATTTAAAATCTGAGACAAGAGGGACTTTATCTGGTTTTGAAGTAGCCAGAAAAATATTAGATAGAAATGAATTAAAAGATATACATATTGTTAAAACAAAGGGCACATTAACAGATCACTATGACCCTGCTAGAAATGTAATACGACTTTCTTCAGATATTTTTGATGGATCTTCAATATCTTCAGTATCAATCTCAGCACATGAATGTGGACATGCTATTCAAAAAAAAGAAGGCTATATTTTTATGAAAATCAGAAATTTCCTAGTACCAATAGTTAATTTTGTCAATAAATTTGCCTACATAATTTTAATTATTGGATTTATATTGGAATATTATAACTTAGTTGAAATCGCTATTATTTTAATGTCTTCAAGTGTTTTATTTCAATTAATAACATTACCAGTAGAAATAAATGCATCTGCAAGGGCAAAAAAAGAATTAATAGATTTAAATATTGTTAATAGTAAAGAAACAGAAGGCGCATCAAATGTTTTGACTGCTGCAGCTTTTACTTATATCGCAGGGCTTTTAGCAACTATTCTTGAGCTTCTCAGACTCATAATGAT
>CAZBKY010000052.1:0-3450 GCA_964492595.1 uncultured Muribaculaceae bacterium | reverse complement strand
CAATTGCTAATGTCATTGAAAAAGTGCAGAAACCCACACTTGTTTTGGCTCACAATAAAACACTTGCAGGACAACTTTACTCAGAATTCAAAGAACTATTCCCAGAAAATCGTATCGAGTACTTTGTTTCCTATTATGATTATTATCAGCCTGAAGCATATGTTCCAAGTAAAGATTTATATATAGAAAAAGATAGCTCTATAAATGATGAAATAGATGAATTAAGACACTCTGCTACAAGTTCTTTAATTAAAAGAAGAGATGTTATAGTAGTAGCATCGGTTTCCTGCATTTACAGCATTGGTGAAGTTGAAGACTATAAAAATCATATGTTAATTCTTAGCATTGGGGATATAATAAAAAGAGAAAATATATTAGAAAAACTTATTGATATGCTTTATGAAAGAAGTGTAAATGATTTTGCACGCGGAACTTTCAGAGCCAAAGGAGATGTTATAGAAATCATACCTTCATATGAAAGAAAAAATGGAATTCGAATTGAACTTTTTGGAGATGAGATAGATAAAATAAGTGAATTTGATGTACTTACGGGGCATATTATAAACAATAAAAAAACAGTAAGCATATTTCCCGCCTCTCACTTTGTGACAAGTCCTGAAAAATTAGATGAAGCAATTAAAAGAATAGAATCTGAACTAGATGATAGACTTGCATTATTAAATGCTGAAGGTAAATTACTAGAGGCTCAAAGATTAAAAGAAAGATGTAAATATGATATAGAGATGTTAAAAGAAACAGGTTTTTGTCATGGAATTGAAAATTATTCAAGACATTTAGCATTAAGAAATGAAGGAAGTACACCTACAACATTGATTGACTTTTTTCCAAAGGATTTTCTTCTTGTTATTGATGAATCTCACGTTACACTTCCTCAAGTAAGGGGGATGTATAATGGAGACAGACAAAGAAAACAGACACTTGTTGATTATGGATTTAGACTGCCAAGTGCACTGGATAACAGACCTCTTAAATTTAACGAATTTGAAAATAAAATGAATCAAGTTATTTATGTTTCAGCCACTCCTGGAGATTATGAATTAGAACTGGTAGAAAATAAAACTATAGAACAGATTATAAGGCCAACTGGACTACTTGATCCTATAATTGAAGTGAGACAAACTAAGGGTCAAATAGATGATATTATTTATGAAATAAAAGAAAGAATTAAGAAAAATGAAAGAGTGTTAATAACCACATTAACTATTAGAATGAGTGAAGAATTAACTAACTACTTAAAAGAAATGGGTATAAAAGTGGCTTATTTACATAATGAAATAAAAACTCTTGAAAGATTAAATATAATTAGAAATTTAAGATTAGGAAAAGTTGATGTTATAGTTGGAATTAACTTGCTAAGAGAAGGAATAGATATACCGGAAGTTTCTTTAATAATAATAATGGATGCTGATAAACAAGGTTTTTTAAGAAGTTCAAGAAGTTTAATACAAACAATAGGAAGAGCAGCCAGAAATAAAAATGGCTATGTTATTATGTATGCAGATATTATGAGTGATGCGATGAACTTGGCAATAGAAGAGACCAATAGAAGAAGAGGCATTCAGGAGAATTACAATATTGTTAATAATATTACTCCTCAAACTATCAATAAAGAGATAAGAGATTTAATAAGTAATAAAGAGGATGAAAAGAAACTTGAAACAAAAGGAACTTATACAAAAAGAGAAAAACAAGAAATAATTAAAAATTTAGAAATAGAGATGAGAAAAGCAGCTTCGGAATTAAATTTTGAAAGAGCTATGGAACTGAGGGATATAATGTTTGAATTAAGTATTGAAGAATGATAAAATTATTCTAGAGGCATATATGAATAAAAAAGGTTATACATTAATTGAGATTTTAATGGTAGTGGCGATACTTTTTGTTATAGGACTTGGCGCGACAATTGGTTTAGAAAAAGTTATAACTAATTCAAAAAAAGACAGATATGACAATATGTTAGAAGAAATAAAAGAAGCAACAAATACTTATATTACTGTGTTTGAACCGCAAATTAATGAAAATTTATACACATCTGGGTCGGTGATGATTACTATAGAGGAACTTCAAGATGCTTTATTACTGGATGATATGCTTAAAAATCCTAAAGACAATACTTTAGTTGAAGGAAATATAGTTATAACATATGATTCTTTGAGTGAATCTATAAGTTACAATATTACAATCACTTCGGAATAGTAAAAAAAGTAAAATATTTCTAAATGAATTAATTACCACAAATTTAATGTTTGTGGTATAATAATGCCTACTTGTTGGAAGTTTAATTATGAGGATGTATATGGATAAAATAATAATAAAGGGAGCTCGTGAAAATAATTTAAAAAACATTAACATAGAGATTCCTAAAAATAAATTGGTGGTAATGACAGGAGTTAGCGGAAGTGGTAAAAGCAGTTTAGCTTTTGACACTATTTATGCTGAAGGTCAAAGAAGATATGTAGAGAGTTTAAGCGCTTATGCAAGACAATTTTTAGGCAATATGAATAAGCCTGAAGTTGACTCTATAGAAGGACTTAGTCCTAGTATTAGCATTGATCAAAAAACTACGAATAAAAATCCAAGAAGTACAGTTGGTACAGTTACTGAAATATATGATTATTTAAGACTTTTATATGCTCGAGTTGGGGTTCCTTATTGCCCTAAACATAAAAAACCAATAAAAAGTCAAAGTATTGAAGAGATTACAAATAAAGTATTGGAGCTTGAACCTGGAACTAAAATAGAGGTACTCTCACCTATAATAAGAGGAGAAAAAGGTACTCATAAAGATACTTTAGATATGCTAAGAAAAGAAGGTTTTGTCAGAGTTAGAATTGATGGGGAAGTAAAAAATCTTGATGAAGATATAATATTGGAAAAAAATATAAAAAGAAATATTGATGTGGTAATAGACAGAATAGTTGTAAATTTTGAATCAAGAAGTCGTATATTTGAAGGAATAGAAATAAGTACGAAACTTGCCAGTGGAAGAGTGCTTATAAATGTTATAGGGAAAGAAGAAATATTGATGAGTGAAAATTATGCTTGTCCTCATTGTGATTTTTCTATACCTGAACTTGAACCCAGGATGTTTTCTTTTAACAGTCCTTATGGAGCCTGCCCTGAATGTAAGGGCTTGGGTGTAAAACTTAAAATAGATGAAGATTTACTACTTCCAGATAAAAACAAAAGCATTATGGGTGGTGCAGTTGCATCTTTTCAAAGTGGAGATACTTTAAATATATATTACAAGAAACTTGAAACAACAGCCGAATATTACAATATTAATTTATTTAAGCCAATTAAAGATTTAACTAGAAAAGAATTAGATATCATTTTATATGGTTCTTTAGATAAACTAAATTTTTCCATTAATTCAAAAAGCGGAAGTATATTAAAAAGTTATGATAAATTTGAAGGCATAATCACTAA
>CAZBKY010000051.1:0-3561 GCA_964492595.1 uncultured Muribaculaceae bacterium | reverse complement strand
AACGCGTTACAAAATCAGCAATGCTGCCAAATGAATACCTATACATTATATACAATTTTTCATAAAATATCAAGATTTTTTAATTTATTTTGTTATTGTGTTGAATTTTAGATTTATATATTTTATAATGAATGTAGGGTGGAAAGGATAAAGAGAAATAAAATGCTTTATTCTTTTTTTAGGAGGTTTGTAGTGTCAAAAAGTAAAATAGAAGTTAATAATGGGGACAAAAAATCAAATGAAGAGGAAACACAATTTACAGAGAAAGAAATTTTAGAAGATCTTAAAACTTTATTAGTAAAAGAAAGAACATTAGATTTTTTGTCAAAAAAATATAATAAAACTGAACTGGGTATAATGTATTATATTGATAAACTTAAATCAAAAGGGATAAATATCAGCTATTCTGAAACAAATGGAGCTGCTTATGTTGTTATAAATAATTATCCTAATTTAGCCAAAGAAAATGAATATATAATTGAAGAAGATGCAAGCAATACCAAGGTTGGAGTTATTTCTGATTTGAGATTTGGATCTAAGTTTGAACAAATTTCAATATTGAATGATATGTATAAAAAGTTTGTTGCAGAAAGGGTTAAATATGTAATTGTTGCAGGGAATTTATTAGAGGGCCAATATTCTCAAAAAGATTCAAAAGAATTTACAAGGCTGGGAAATTTTTAAAGATGAAATTATAAAAATATTAAATAAAAAGACAACCCCAATTGTTTTTATATTATGGGGAAGTTATGCTAGAAGTAAAAAAAGTTTAATAACAAATGATATACAATCTCAAGCAGATCATTTAATTGAGTTTTTCCCTAAAGTAGAGGGAATAAAAACTCTATTTATTACAGGTAAAAACGAACATAAAAACAAAAATATTAATGTTGGCAGATATATCGCTTCTCAAAGAGAAGATATGGTATATCTTGGTCCTAAAAGCTGTAAGGTTTACTTTAATAATGTAATTTTTAAAGTAGAACAATTAAAAAAAGGAAACAAAGCATATACAGTATCTTATCCCCCTCAACAGTATAGTAGAGCAATGTCTAGTTATGAGGATTATGATGCTATAATTTTGGGAGGAACACAAAGTCAACAACATTTCCCTCAAATAAGAGATACCCAAATATTTACAGCCCCCTCTGTGGTTGGAAGAACTCCCAAGATGGCTGATGAATATGAATTAAATGTTATATCATCTTTAATTTTAGATATTTCCTATACAAAAACCGGGAAATTAAAGAGATTGGTTCCAGAGTGGACCCCTTATTATAAGCCAAGTACAGATAATTATTTAACAGTACAAAAATTAAATATAAAATTAGATGAAGAAAATAATTATGTAAAAGTGAAAGAAAATGTAAAGAATTCTCATGCATATTTTTCTGAAATAGATAAAATATACAGTAAAATAAAAAAAGAAGAATCTTTTAATAATTTAAAAAACAGACTGGATTTATCAAGTGAAGAATTATTTGGAATTATTTCAATATTACAAGAATATGGAAGAGAAATAGAAATAGTTGAAATTAAAAATGAATTGGTAGTAAGAAAATATTTTCAGAAAAGGAAGCATGCGGAAGTAAAACCTCCTAAAGAAGAATTACATAAAAAAGAATTTTTAGTTGTATCAGATACTCATTATGGAAGTAATTGGTGTCAACCTTCAATGGTAACAACTGCTGCTTATGAGGCTTACAACAGGGGAATTACAGATGCTTTTCATGTTGGGGATATAACAGATGGCGATTATCACGATAAAAGAAGAAGTCATCCTGATGAAGTTTTTAAGCAGGGTTATACCAGTCAATTAGAATATGCTGCAAGAGTTTTACCTAAATTTCCCGGACTTGATTGGCATGCTATAGCCGGTAGTCATGACTACAGCCATAATTATCATTATCCTAAGGTTGATATGGGAAGAGATTTGGCTTTACTAAGAGATGATTTTGAATATCTTGGTGTTGATAAGGCATTTTTCAAATTTGATAATTGTAAAATAGAACTATTCCACCCTGGGGGGGGAACTTCAAGGATATTATCAACAAAGCCTCAAAATGGTATAGATCAGATGGCCTCTAATACAAAACCCAATCTTAGATTGACAGGTCATTATCATAAAGTTTATTATTTGCTATATAGGAATATTCATACATATTTACTCCCTTGTAATGTAGATCAGTCTAATTTTATGATGAAAAACGAAATACCAAATTTAATGGGGAATTATTTTATAACAATATGGTATGATGATCATGGAGATATTCATTATATTCAAGGAGAACCAATGATTTTTACTCAAGCAGATGTAATCCCATTTACATCTAAAAATCCTTTGGATGAACCTGTAAATAAAAAGTTGCCTAATAGAATTTTAACTTTACATAAATAAAATGTTATTAATTTAACATTTTTGCTATAATTATACATATGAGAAAGTTTAGAATAGAAAAATATAAGATAGAAACAAACAAAAAAGTTAATAAAAGAATATGTTTGATAAGCGATATTCATCATGATAAATATAGCAAAATCAAATTTTACGATTTAATATTAAAAGAAATAAAATCTCTAAAACCTGATTTTATTGTTATAGCCGGAGATATAGTTGATTATGGGAAAGTAATAGAAAATGCTAAAACTCTAAAAACAATTGAATATTTTATTTCTGAGTTAGGAAATATTAGTAAAACCATTGTCACGGTGGGTAATCATGATTTAATGTATGATTACCATAAAAAAAATAAAAATCAGGAACATTTAAAATGGTTTAATACGTTAGTAAAATATAAAAATATATATTATATATTTAATGAAAATGTAGTATTTAATAATATTGAAATAATTCATTATACTCCTACAAGTGAATGGTTTAGAAATAGAAAAAAAGATGCATTTTATAATGAATTTAGAAGATACCCTATTATTATAAATAAAAATGATAATTATAAAATATTAATATCTCATTCTCCAGTTTCTATAACTATCAAACATAATTATGAAAAATTACCAGAAATTACAGATAATATTAATTTAATACTAAGCGGACATATGCATAACGGAGCTTTACCTGATTTTTTGGAATTTATAGATTTTAAAAAAACGGGAAGAGGTATTATATCTCCTTCTAAATCTATTTTTCCTAAATACTGCAGAGGACAGCATAGAATAAAAGATATAGATATTATAATATCTAGAGGAATAACTAAATTTTCTAAAGAAAAAATTTTAAGAATAGTTGGTATAATGTATAAATCAGAAATAACATTAATTGATTTATTGTAGAAAGAAAGAGGAAATGGATATGTTTATAGATGAAGTTGTAATTAAAGTTAAAGCAGGTAATGGAGGTAATGGATGTACCTCTTTTAGGCATGAAAAGTATGTTGAAATGGGAGGACCTGATGGCGGAAATGGCGGGAAGGGTGCAGACATCATATTTGTTGCGGATTCAGGCTTAAAAACACTTATAGATTTAAGATATAAAAAAAATATTAAAGCGGAAAATGGAAATAATGGCTCTGGTAATGACAAAACCGGATATTCTGCTAAAGA
>CAZBKY010000050.1:0-3732 GCA_964492595.1 uncultured Muribaculaceae bacterium | reverse complement strand
GAATTCAAGATGAATATGAGCAGTTAAACATACAAGAGAATGATACAATGTCATACTCCGTATCTTGCTGCGAAGTTGTTGATTATAAAGAAAATCTTCCAGTTTTAAAAAATGTCAGTTTCAAAATAAATCTAATGAAACTGTAGCATTCATTGGGAAAAGCGGTAGTGGAAAATCAACAATATTTAGTTTGTTAACAAAACTTTATCATCCAAAAGAAGGTGAAATTCTAATAGAGGAATTATATAGAACTTTATATGAAAAAGAATTATCAGAGTTGGAGAATAATAATCAATAGTTTTTTAAATGAGGGAAATTATCTCTTATTTTTTTGTTTATAAGTTGTTTATAAGGTTGTTTAATTGTTTTAAAAAAAGTATAATATATTTGGTGATGATATGAAAGAATTTTATATAATGGATGGAAATGAGGCATGTGCTACTGCAGCTTATTTATTTACTGAGATTGCTGGTATCTATCCAATCACGCCTGCAACTCCTATGGCAACTTTATGTGATAAGTGGGCAAGCGCAGGCAAGTTAAATATATTTAATGAAAAAGTAAAAGTTATAGAAATGCAAAGTGAGGGAGGAGCTTCTGCTTTAGTTCATGGGTCTTTGCAGGCCGGTAGTTTAAGCACAACATTTACTGCATCTCAAGGCCTTCTTTTAATGATACCCTCTATGTATAAAGTCGCCGGGGAAATGTTGCCGCTTGTTATACATGTCGCAGCAAGAAGTCTTTCAACTCATGCACTTTCAATATTTGGAGATCATCAGGATATCTATGCAGTGCGGGCAACTGGTTTTGCATTCTTAGCCAGTTCAAATGTTCAAGACGCATATTATATGTCATTAATCAGTCATTTGAGTTCAATTAAATCAAGTTTACCATTTTTACATTTTTTTGATGGTTTTAGAACCTCTCATGAATTAAATAAAATTAACATATTAAAAGAAGAAAATATTATTCCTTTAATTGATAAGTATGCTTTAAATAATTTTAGAAATAGAGCAATAAATATAGGCAAGTCTATAACAAGAGGTAGCAGTCAAACAGAAGATGTATATTTTCAAAATACCGAAGCAAGAAACAAATTTTATGATGATTTACCTGATGTTGTTGCTTCATATATGGATAATTTAAATTTAATAGTGGGTGCAGATTATAAACCCTTTAATTATTATGGAAGTCCAAATGCAAAACATATTATTGTAGCTATGGGAAGCGTTACCGATACAATAAAATTAACTATAGAAGAGATGCTTAAAAACAATGAAGAAGTGGGTTTAATAAATGTAAGACTATATAGGCCTTTTTCAAGTAAATACTTTATGAAAGTTTTACCAAAAACAGTAAATAAAATAACAGTAATGGATAGAACAAAAGAAAATTCAGGAACTGGTGCTCCATTATATTTAGATGTTTGTGAAGTTATGAAAAATGAAAATGTGGAAATATATGGTGGGATTTATGGACTTTCAAGTAAAAATACTACCCCCGAAGATATTAAAAGTGTATTTAACAATATGGATAAAAACAGTTCTTTAAATAATTTTAGTGTGGGGATAGAAGATGATATAACTAATATGAGTTTGCCTAAATCAGAATTTAAAATAAATAAAGAATACAAAGAAATTAAAATTTTAGGTTTTGGCTCAGATGGTATGGTAAGTGCATCAAAAAACATATTAAAATTACTGGGTAAAAAGGATGGTACATTTGTTCAGGGATATTTTGAATATGATTCTAAAAAAAGTGGAGGAGTCACTGTCAGTCACTTGAGAGTTGGTAGTGAGCCCATTAATGCGCCATATTATCCAATGAATTTAAATTTAATTGTAGTAACTAAAGAAAGTTATTTGAAAAAATTTGATGTTCTTAACAATATAAAGGATGGCGGAATATTTCTTTTAGCATCTTCTAAAAAAGAAGAAGAATTAAATAAATTTTTACCTAATAAAATAAAAAAGATAATTAAGGATAAAAGAATAAAGTTTTTTGTATGTGATACAGCAATTCTTAATGAAAAATATAACTTAGATGGAAAAATAAACAATATAATAGCCCTTTATATTCTTAAAATATTAGGATGCAATAAGGAAGATATAAATGATTTTAAAGAGATAATGCTTGCATCTTATAAAGACAAAGAAGAGAGCATATTAAAAAATAATATTGAGGTTTTAAAAGAAGCATTTGATTATTATAAGGAAATTGACAATGATTTATTAATGGTGGGGGAAGATGATGAATCAGAAGAAAATAATATTTATGATGAGATGAAATCTATGAATGGAAATAAACTTCCTGTATCTTGCTTTTTAAATCATAAAGATGGCACTTTTGAAGGAGGAAACTCTAAAAGTGACAAGAGGAAAATAACAGATGTAGTCCCCAAATGGAATAAAAACAATTGTATTTCCTGCAACTCATGTTCATTCATATGCCCTCATTCAGTTATAAGACCTTTTTCATTAACTGAGGATGATATGAAAAAGTGTAATATAAGTGTTGAGGATACAATACCAAGCGTGGGAGAAGAAGGTAAGAGATTTTATATTGGGATATCAGAGGCTAACTGTACAGGATGTGGCCTTTGCATAGATGTTTGCCCTGGAAAAAACAAAGAAAAAGCTTTAAGTTTTGGAAAATATGATGAGAATTTGGATGACAAAAATGAATATATTTTTGAAAATATAAAAAATGATACTAAGTTTAATAAATATACAGTTAAAGGCCTAGGGTTTAAGGAATATGGTTTTGAATTTTGTGGAGCATGTGCCGGATGTGGAGAAAGCGGGTATTTAAAAGTACTGACTTCATTATTCAAAGATGAAATAGTTATAGCTAATGCTACTGGATGTTCATCAATATATGGAGCTTCTCTTCCGAGTCTTCCTTACAAAGTTCCTTGGATTAATTCACTGTTTGAAGATAATGCTGAATTTGGATATGGAATATACACCTCTTATAAAAGCAAAAGAGAAATGATAAAAGATTTAATGTATAAAAGCAAAGATATAGTTAAAAGTGAGATTAAAGATATTTATAAAAATTGGATTGACAATGTAAATGATTATGATATTACTTCAAAAATAAAAAAAGAGCTCTCAGATAAAGAAATACCAAATGAATTAAAAGATTTGCTTGATTATATTCCTTCAAGAACTATATGGGTAGTTGGAGGAGATGGCTGGGCTTATGATATAGATTATGGAGGGCTTGATCATATACTTCATTCTAATGAAAATATAAATATATTGGTACTGGATACTGAGGTGTATTCCAATACTGGAGGACAGATGTCTAAATCAACTAAATATGCTTCAGTTGCAGAATTTTCTTCAATGGGTAAAAATACAAATAAAAAAGATTTGTTTAAAATCGCTATGTCTATTCCAAATGTTTATGTCGCATCAATATCTATGGGAGCAAATCCCACTCAGACTTTAAAAGCATTTAAAGAAGCATACGAGCATAATGGTCCATCTTTAATAATTGCCTATAGTCCTTGTATAGAACAAGGGATAGCTGGAGGTCTTAGAAACAGTGTAAAAGAGGAAAAACTGTTAGTAGAATCAGGTTATAATATATTAATGAGATATAATTCGGAAGATGAAAAACTTATAATTGACAGTGCTGAAGCAGACTTTTCTAAATATGAATTGATTTTTGAAAAAGAGCTTAGATATAAAAATTTAAAACAAGTAAATGAAAAAGAATATCAAA
>CAZBKY010000049.1:0-3760 GCA_964492595.1 uncultured Muribaculaceae bacterium | reverse complement strand
ATCTCTTGCAATTTTATAACTTTTTAAATCATCTACCTCTTCAGGTTTTACAATAACTCTAAGTTCACGACCAGCTTGCATTGCGAATGTTTTTTCAACACCTTCAACAGCATTACCAATAGTCTCAAGTTGTTCTAATCTCTTAACATAGTTTTCAACACTGTCGTTTCTAGCACCTGGTCTAGCCGCTGAAAGAGCATCTGCGATTTGAACTAACTCTGATATTATAGAAGTTGGTGCTTTATCCCCATGATGAGATTCTATTGAATTTATTACAGCCTCTTCTTCGCCATGTCTTTTAGCAAAATCAGACCCGAGTTCAACATGACTTCCTTCAACTTCAAAATCAATCGCCTTGCCTATATCGTGTAATAATCCTGCACGTTTGGCAAGTGCTATATTTTCTCCTAATTCTGCAGCAAGTAATCCAGCTAAATGGGCTACTTCTTTAGAATGAGAAAGAGCATTTTGACCATAACTTGTTCTAAAATTCAACTTACCAAGGAGCTCAACAATATCAGGATCCATTTTAGTTAAATTTAATTCAAATAAAGCCTCTTCTCCTTTTTCCCTTACAATTGTTTTAAAGTCTTCGCATACTTTATCATATAACTCTTCAATTCTAGCTGGGTGTATTCTTCCATCTTTAATTAAAGCTTCTAAGGTAACTTTAGCAATTTCACGTCTAAGGGGATCAAAACTAGATAAAACTATTACTTCGGGAGTATCATCAATAATCAAATCAACTCCGGTTATAGCCTCAATAGTTCTTATATTTCTGCCTTCTCTACCAATTATTCTGCCTTTCATCTCATCGTTAGGGAGTTCAACAGTAGATACGGTCTGTTCACTTGTAACATCATTAGAATACCTTTGCATGCTGTTAATCAAATATTCTTTAGCTTTTCTATCTGCCTCTAACTTTGATTCATCTTCTTTTTCCTTTAAGTATTCTGATATTTCTTTTGACATCTCACTCTCTACTTTTTCCATTACAAGAGTTTTTGCCTTTTCCCTTGAAAATCCAGATATACTCTCTAGAAGTTCAACCTGTTCTTTCAGGATTTGCTCCATTTTTGCATCTTTTTCTTGAATTTCTTTTTGCTTTGCCAATAAATTTTTATCTTTTTGATCTAATGTTTTTTCACGCTCATTAATAAGCTCGTCTCTTTTATCAAGACTTCTTTCACGATTGTCAATTCGATCGTTTAATTCATTAAGTTCTTTTTTCTTTTCTCTTATTTCTTGTTCGGACTGCTGTTTTAATCTATAAGATTCTTCTTTTAGTTCAAGAACGTTGTCCCTCTTAATTCTTTCTGCTTCTTTTTTAGCATTTTCTATCAATTTATTAGCTTCTTTTTGTGCAGTTACCGCTCTTAATTTATTGATTATAAATGAAGTAAGAGCTCCCACTATCAATCCAACTAATACAAGCAAAATGGAGTAAATAATATTTTCCATATTTTCCTCCATTAATTTTTATTTGAAGTTTTTACAACCTCTATATATTATTTTAAATTGTTTTTAATGTATTGTCAAATATTTAATTTCATATTAAATTTATAATACAATTTTTATATTTTATAAAAAACAAGAAATAAAAATTTAATTTTTAGATAGTGAATGCTTTCTTACTTTTTTATTTTTTCCATTAAATTTCAGTTTAATAATTATAAATATGACTATCCCTGCTATAAAATAAAACATATACTTTGATACAAAAATCCAAAATTTATTTTTGAAATTATCCTCTATTTTTATTTCTATAAAATTTATTTCTTCATCATCATAATATATTTTATAGATCCCCAAAATATCTCCCACTTTGCTTTTTCCAGTTATTTTAGAGTTCCCTTCATATTTATAAGTTAATTCTTTATCTTTAAAAAGATAATCAGTTATAGTTTCCTTTGAATATATTTCTTCTTTAATATTAAAAGGAGATAATTTTATTGTAGTCATTAAATCGCCTTTTTCTATCAAAGTTATATAATCATAATTATTATAGTAATAATTTGTAATACCCACCGCATCAATTAGTTGAAGTGGCTCATTTGTATTATAGGGCGCATTTGCGGTAATTAAAATATAATTAATATTATTTTTTTTAAATAGACTTGCCATACATAACCCTGCTTTATTGGTATATCCAGTTTTAGATCCTATTATTCCATCAATATTTAAATTTTTTATATTATTATAATAATATAAAGTACTATAAATATATTTACCATTTGTCATTTGATATTTAAGTGTCGTAAATATTTTATAAAATTCTTCATTTTTTAAAGCATATGATAAAAGTTTAAATACATCATTTATAGTTGAATAATTATTTATTTCATCCCTACCTATTGTATTTGAAAATGAAGTGTTTTCTAAATTTATTTCTTTAGATTTTTCATTCATTAAATTTATAAAGTTCTTTGTATTTCCACTAATTAAAATTGCTAAAGCCTCTGTCGCATCGGCTCCAGAAGATATTAAGGCACCATTTAATAAATCTCTATAAGTGATTATTTCATTTTGAGCAAACCCGACTTTAGAATAATCATATAAATAATTATAATCCAATTTAGGAAAGTTTATTTTTTTATCTAAGTTTTCTATATTTTCAATAGAAACTAAAACAGTCATTATCTTTGTAAGACTTGCTATATAAATTTTTTCATCCGCATTTTTTGAAAGCAATACTTCATTATCGTTCAAATTATATAATAGAATATTATTAGAGTATGTTGATAATTCCTCCGCATTTAAAGCTATATATGGAATAAAAATCAATATAATAAATAAAATAAATTTTTTCATATTTTAACCCTCTTTAAAAGTTTAGTCTTTAATAAAAACCACGAAATCACTCCAACTATAATACCAGTTATTACATCGATAAAATAATGCTGTTTAACAAACATTGTTGATAATATTATAATTACTGAAACTGTTATAACAAATATTTTATATTGTTTTTTTACCATTTTACTTGTTGTAGTTGAGACAATAAATAATGTTGATAATGCAACATGCATGCTTGGAATACATTTTGTAGGTGTACTGAATATATGAACTATGCTTAATAATCTATCATTAAAATTATTTATAATAATCTCTGGTCTTTCCATTATTGTCGGATATATTATAAAAATAAGCAAAGCCATAGCTAAACATACATAAACTGATTTAATATATTTTTTAAACTGATTATCATCTTTAAGTCCAAGCATATACGGTACTAAAAAAAGCATTATATACCAAAATATATAAGGATATATAAAATATGTTTTTATAGGTATTAAATTATCTATGAAACCTGGAAACAATAAATGAGCTCTATACTCAAATAAATCTGCGATAAAATAAAACACCACTTCTGCGACGATAGTTAAAAGTATAATTAAAAATATATTAAGTTTTTCTTTTTTTGACAATTGTTCCATATCTAAAATAATAACAAAAAAACATATAGATTTCTATATGTTTTTACATTCTACCTTTTTTGGTTCTTCTTTAGTAAAATAATGCTTTCTAACTTTATCATATATTTCTTGTGATAATTCACAATTATTCTTTAACACTAACTTTACATTTTCTTTACCTTGGCCTAATTTCTCACCCTTATAATTAAACCATGCACCACTTTTTTCAATAATATCAACATTTGAAGCTAAATCTACTAATTCTCCCTCTCTTGAAACACCTTCTCCATACATAATTTCCACTTCAGCAGTTCTAAATGGTGGAGCTACTTTATTCTTAACTA
>CAZBKY010000048.1:0-3894 GCA_964492595.1 uncultured Muribaculaceae bacterium | reverse complement strand
ATGTCTCTGGTTGTTCCCTCAATATCAGTCACTATAGCTTTATCTTCATTAATTAATTTATTCAAAAGACTGCTTTTACCTACATTTGGCTTACCAACAATGGAAACTGTAATTCCATTTTTTAATAATTGTTGATTTTGGCTTTTTACAATTATTTTCTTTATTTTGTCTTTTATATATTTTATTTTGGCTTTTAGCAAATTATTTGTAATAATAATTGCATCTTCATATTCTGGATAATCTATGTTAACTTCTATGTTGGCAATTAAGCTTAATAATTCTTCTCTTAACTCTTTTATTAACTTGGTAGATTCTCCAATTAGCCCTTTCATTCCTATTTTTCTGGCTATCTCTGTTTTAGCACTAACTATGTCGCTTACAGACTCTGCCTCTATTAAATTTACTCTTCCATTTAAAAATGCTCTTTTTAAAAATTCTCCCCCTTCAGCAAGGCGACATCCATTATTTAACAATAATTCTAATATTTTATTAACACTTGCAATCCCGCCATGACAGTTTATTTCTACAATATCTTCTTTTGTATATGTTTTAGGGGCTTTAAAAATAGACACTAACACTTCATCTACTTTTTCATTTTTATCCATAATAAAACCATAATGAATAGTATGACTTTCAAACTTATTTAAATCTTTATTAAAAATTTTATTGGCTATATCAAACGAATCTTTTCCGCTTATTTTAATAATATTTAAAGCCGATTCACCCACTAGAGTAGATACTGCACATATAGTATCTTCCATAAAAAATCCCTTTTCTTTCGTGTTAGATTATAGCATTTTCAAACTGAGATGTAAATAAAAAATCAGAAATACTAGCAATTAGGAATGAAAAACATATACTGCATTTTAACTGATATTGTTTTAATATAGTTCCTTCCTGGCCTAATCTTATTATCCTCAATATATACCTCTTTTAAAGAGTATTATAAACTTAATTTATAAAAAAAGCATTTATTTTTAATGCTATTTTTTACCTTTGTATTTAATAACTATATATCTGTTTGGTTCTTCTCCTTCGCTTGTGGTTTCAATATAATCAAAATTTGATAAAGCGCTGTGAACAACTCTTCTATCATATGAATTCATCGGATCAAGTTTAATATCAACCTTAGATATAGTCACTTCTCTTGCCAATTTTTTTACGTTTTTTTCTAAAAAATAATTCTGTTTTTCTTTGTAGTTTTCTACATCTATTAAAATGTTAACATACATATCTATATGATTATATATCGCTTGTTTTACAAAGATTTGAAGAGAGTCAAGAATGTGCCCTTTCTTTCCTATTATAACTGAATTATTATCTGTAAATAATTTATAAGATATTTGTTTATCTCTTATTTTTATTTCAACATTACCAGTTAATTTAAAACCTTTTAAAAAATCAACTATTAACTCCCTGCCATATTCTGCGACATCTTTTATTTTAATAATTTCAATTATATATTTTTTACCTTTTAAAAGACCTCCCTTGTGTTCAGATATATTATAAATTATATCTTTTTCTTCACATTTTAATTCGCTTAAGGATTGAGAAAGTAATGTTTCTTCATTTTTTCCTTCAAATTTATACTTTTCCATATTGCCTCCCTATTTTTTAACTTTTATTTTCTTTTTATTATCTGGATTAATTTTTTTTAAGATTACATTCTGAATTATAGTAAATCCACTGGAAACTATCCAATATAAAGCTATCGCTGTTGGTAACGTGAAAGACATAAATGAAATAAACACTATCATAAATTTATTCATCATCTGCATTTGTTTCGCCTGTGATTCATCAATTCCTTGATTATTCATGTTTTTCATAGAAAAATATGTTGTCGCAAGTATAAGCAATATTAATATTATATACCAGTAATTTCCTGATTTTAAAGCTTCCCAAGGGGTAGTTCCTAAATTAAATATTAAAAATTTACCTTCAAATAATACAGGTACTCTATAAACTGCTTCTAAAAATGCAAAGAATATAGGTAATTGTAAAAATGCAAATAAACAGCCTGATAAGGGACTTATATTATATTTTTTATAAATAAGCATCATTTCCTGACTTTTCATCATTTGAGTGTTTTTATCTGTCTTATCTTTATATTTTTTTTCTAATTTGTCTAAATCAGGTTTGGCTTTCTTCATATTTTCACTAAGTAGTGTTGATTTTTTTGAAAAAGGAAATAATACAGCTCTTAAAATAAAAGCTATAATCATTATAGATAAACCATTACTTTTTATTAAAACACCTAACTTTATTACTATCCAAGCAAGAGGTTTAACGAAAACAGATGTCCATAACCCTTCATAATCTGAATTCTTAAGAGAAAATTCTGTACACTTAGGCAATTCTTCTAATTTAATTCCAGTTTTTTCCTCATTTTCAATATATATCTTTTTAATCTCTTCAGTTGATGGCTGGCATATTATATTTGAAACATAACTTTTAACAGATTTTCCTTCACCCTCTAATGTGAATCTCTTTGTACATCCTGTAAATAAAAGCAAAATTGCTACCAGTAAAATTATTATCTTTTTTTTCATTACTCTATTCCTTTCAATATTTCGTTTCTTTTTTCTTCAAAAGTAAGCTCTTTAAATGAACTATTCAATATTATAACATAATCTTCCCCTGGAGAAGGAATTTTTTTCATTATTATATCTTTTATTTGTCTTTTTAATTTATTTCTTACTACAGCATTTCCTAACTTTTTGCTTATACTTATACAAAATCTACTGTTTTCTACATTATTTTTCTTTCTATATATAGTAAAACATTTAAATTTAATTTTTTTCCCTGTTTTTATTACATCAAGTATTTCTTTATTTTTTTTTATTATATATTTTTTATTCATATTTTTCAGTCCTAAAATAATTATACAAAAAAAACCACTTAATTTAAAGTGATTATTTATTTTGATAATGATTTTCTTCCCTTTTTTCTTCTTTTAGATAAAACACTTTTTCCTTTTCTTGATAAAAACCCATGAGTTGTACTTTTCTTTTTATTATTACGTTGAAATGTTCTTTTCATAAAACCTCCATTTCTATTATATTACACTTGACACGAAACATTATAAACAATAGAATAGAAATTGTCAATTTTATTTATTAACAACTTATGTTAATAAAGTTATTAACATATTAATTTAAATTTTGTTGATATTGTTAATAACTCTGGTTTACCCTTATTTTATAAGAAAAGAATTGTTAATAAGTTGTTAATGGAGATTGTTAATAATTTTTACTACTTTATTTTTGTTTACCATTGAATTAAAATGAAATTAACAGATATATGAGGAGGTTTTATGGATATTAAAGTTTTAGAAAACAATTTTTTTACTCTTATTTCTAAGAAAATATCTAATGCCTCTATTAACACATGGTTTAAAGATTTAGAATTTTTTTTAGATAACCATGATGTTTATATTATATCTCCTCATGAGGCTAATAAAAATCATTTAGTAAAAAATTATTTAGATATTATTGAAGATGTTATCCTTGAAGTGGATGAGGATTTAAATTTTATAGAAATTACTACTGAAAATAAATTTGAACCACCTAAAGATGATATAGTGGAAATTGTAGATGATAATATAATACAGGAATATAAATATTACAGCAATTTTAATACCAAATATATTTTTGATTCATATATTGTTGGAGACAGTAATAAACTAGCCTTTTCTTCAGCTTTAGCAGTCGCTCAAAAACCGGGAAAATTATATAATCCTTTATTTATATATGGAAACAGTGGACTTGGTAAAACTCATCTAATGCATGCGATTGGCAACTACATTAAAAATAATTCTGATAAAAAAGTTTTATATATTACTACAGAACAATTTGTTAATGATTTAATTTTAATGTATAAAAAAGATGAAACTAA
>CAZBKY010000047.1:0-3960 GCA_964492595.1 uncultured Muribaculaceae bacterium | reverse complement strand
AATGGTTCTTTGGGATATAAATTTAAAGATGATAAAATACAGGTTGGTATATCTGTAATAGATAATAAAACAGGCGCAATAATAGCTATTGGTGCTGGAAGAAACAGAGTTGGGGAAATGAAGTTTAATTATGCAACTATGACAATGGCACACCCAGGAAGTACAGCAAAGCCAATATTTGAATATGGGCCAGGTATTGAAAACTATAAATGGTCTACATATACTCCATTTTTTGATGAACCTACTAAATACAGCAGTGGCGCGACAATTAAAAATTGGAACAACGTGTATGAAGGTATGATGACTTTAAAAGATTGCTTAAAAAAATCAAAAAACACTTGTGCGCTACAAGCTTTTCAAAAAGTTGAAAATAAAATTGTATATGATTACGTGACTTCTGTGGGAATTACTCCTGAAACAACAAATGAATATATAGGAGAAGCTCATGCAGTTGGTGGATTTACCGGAGTATCTCCTGTTACATTAGGAGGAGCATATTCTGTATTTGCAAGCGGAGGATATTATACAAAACCATATTCTTATACAAAGTTAATATATAGAGATACAGGGGAAGAAGTCGAACAAGACATCACAAGAACTAAAGTAATATCTGCGCAAACCTCATATTTAATAACAAATATATTATATGGCGTTACTCCAAGCAAAGCCACTGTTTCAGGAACAAATATAGCTACTAAAACAGGAACCAGCAGCTATGATGATTCACTTCTTAAAAAGTATAATTTAACTTCTTCAACAATCAGAGATTCATGGGTGGCAACATACTCTCCTGATTATACTATGACTTTTTGGTATGGATATGCGGCTTTAGATGATGAACATTATGCATGCAAATGTTATAATACGCTTGGTGGTGCAAGTACTCAAAGAAGTACAATTCAAGGTCTTCTTTCAAGAGGAATAATGGAAAAAAATTCTAGATTTTCATCTCCTAAAGGCATAGTGAGTGCTAAAGTTGAACTTGGTACAATACCAGCTCAAAGACCAAGTCCTTTTACTCCATCTGATTTAGTTGAAACACATATGTTTATATCAGGAAGTGAGCCCTCAGAAACTTCTACGAGATTTTCAAAATTAATCTCTCCATCAAATTTAGAATTAACAGAAGTTGGCTCAACAGTACATGCTTCTTGGCTTTCCCCTGGAACTCCAACTGCAGTAGATTCGGTATATCTTGAAAACTATTTTAAAAGCAATTATGGAAATTTTGCTGATAAATACTATAATTTAAGACTTGATTATAATAAAAATTCTATAGGAAATTTTGGGTTTGATATATATTTAGTAAGAGGAGCTACAATTCAGCATGTTGGATGGACTGCAAATACCGAATATACAATAAATTTAACTTCTTACAGTGGATCGTGGGATTCAGTATTAGTAAAGTCTTCATACTCAATTTTCAAAGCTAATGCAAGTGATGGAGTACAAAAAAATCTATCTTCTTATGAATCTCCTGTAACTATAGATATTCAAATGAGAAGTTTAACAATTCTAAAAAATACTTCATTTACAGGAAGTACAAAATCAGATATTTTATCGATTTATGTTAATGGAGAATTAATTAGTAATTATGAAGCAACACTACCCATATCTACAATAAAAAATACTACAGGAACTGAAGAATATCTAATTTCACAAATGCTAAATACTCCAGGTACATACAATATAATATATATGATTACCTTTACTTACACATCTTCAGGTGGCACGGTAAAGCAATATACAAAATCTGCTACACAAACTGTAACGATTACATAAAAAAAGGAAATTTAATTCCTTTTTTTATTTATACTATTTTATCTTTAGATGTACATTCTTTGTTTAATGGGCATTCCATACATCTAGGTTTTTTACTGACACAAACATATCTTCCAAAGAGTACTAATTGATGTCCTAACTCACTTGAAACTAAATCACCAAAAAATTTATAAAGTTTACTTTCTATTTTTAATACATCATCATTATTATCTGCTATACCAAATCTTTTAGATATTCTAGTTACATGAGTATCTACTGCGATAAAAGGTTCATTATACAAAACAGATAATATAACATTTACGCTTTTTCTTCCAACACCTGGAATACTTTCCAGTATTCTTCTATCATTGGGCACTTTATCATATTTCATTAATTCTCTTACTATCTCTTTAAAATATTTAGTTTTAACTTTATATAAACCAATGCTGCATATTAAATTAGATACTTCTTCACTAGATAATTCATTCAATTTTTCTAAAGAATTATACTTTTCATATATAGGCACCATTATCATATTAACTCTTTTATCAGTAGTTTGGGCACTTAACATAGTAGAAAGTACTAGTTCATAATCGTGCTTAAACTCTAATTCTATTTTTCCACCAGGATATAATTTATTTAATTCTTTTGCTATAACTTCAGCTCTCATCATCATCCAACCAATCATAATCAAATATCTGTATATCTTCTTCATTTGATTCTTTATTTTTTATTTTTTTCTTTGTCCATTCATAAATTATCTTATCTATATATCTTAAGTTAGAAACTCCATTTAATACTGCCTCTTTTAAGGCGGATTTTATAGTTTCTTCGGACACATTGTTTTCTAACCATCTACCTATTGTTTCATATTCAATTGGTGATAATGTTCTTCCAAATTCACTCTCAAAAGCACCATAAATATCAGTTTCCTTTTTAACTTCTGGCACATCTATCAATAATTTACTATATAATATATCTAAAGATATTTCCTCTGTCAATTTATCATTTACCTTATTCATAATAACTTCAATCAATCCCTTTGATATAAGATTATCAAAAGACTCCAGTATTTCTTTTTCACTTAACGATGTATATTTTTTTATTAATTCTAAGTTCAACTCTGTATTTATGTTGATAAAATATAAAATTAATAAAAAATCATTAATTGTTATATTAAATTTTTTTATGTTTTTTAATATTAAACTATTTATTACAAAGTCTTTTTCTTTGATTATTTCTTTTAATCTATCCACTTGAAACCTCACTTTAATATTATTATACTTATTTTTTCATTTGCCTTCAACTGTTCTTTTTATTTATTTCTTTATTATCGGTTTTAATTGAATTTATAGCCTGTAATTCTCTTTTAGAAAAATTGTAGCATTTATCAAAATCTATTTGAGCCCATATACCTAAATAATTATCACATTTTTTGATATTATTGTACCCAAGACCAAATTCATTTAATAAATCATTTGTTTTTACAAAATTTAAAAATATTTGATAATTCTTACTCTTAAAAATTTTATCTAGTTCCTCTTTTTTCTTTTCATAATTTATATTTTTAATTAACCTTTTATTATTTATTATAAATTTTAATAAATTTTTATCTAAGCTGAAATTTAAAATACTCATAAATCTTAAAGCTCTAAGTATTCTATTAGCATCCTCTTTAAATCTTTCTTCTATATTTCCTATTACTTTTATTTCTTTATTTTTTAAATCTTTTACTCCACCAAAAGGGTCAATTATTATACCTTCCTTATTCATATAAATCGCATTTATAGTGAAATCTCTTCTTAGGGCATCTTCTTCTAAAGAAACATTATAATCTATATCACTGGGCTTATTGTTAGAGTACTTTAATTCTTTTCTATATGAAGTAATAGAAATATTGAATTTACCCTCTTCAAACTTAATACAGCCATATTCAAAATATGATTTAGAATTTTTAAAAAGCTTTAAAAGAGACTCAACACTAGCACTAGTAGCAATATCTACATCATAAGATGATTTACCTAATAAAAAATCTCTTACATACCCGCCAACTATATATGCTTCATGACCAGATGATTCTATTTTATTTAAAATATTATATATTTTCTTATCCATAATCTTTTAATGTCTAAAAAAAAAGCCTAAGGCTTTTTTAGTTTAAAGCTTCTTTTAATTTGCTTCCAGCTTTAAATGTTGCAA
>CAZBKY010000046.1:0-4006 GCA_964492595.1 uncultured Muribaculaceae bacterium | reverse complement strand
TCCAATCTATTATTTTTTTTACATTTTAATACTGTGGCGAGCATAACCACTCCTTTTTTAGTAAATGCGTAAGGTAAAAGAGTTTGATTTTTAAGCTTAGGTTTAATTCTAAGGTTTCAATTTGAAAGCATAAATTTTCATTCTTTATTTGTTAATTAAAAATATCTATTATGGAAACAACTCTTATTATCTTCTATAATTATTATAAGAATTTATTTTCAAAAACTCTTTTTCAAACAAAAAAATATGAATTTCTTCACATCTTTTATTTATATAGTTCAAATATGTTGGATTTATTATAAATAACTGTCCAATTATTAAATGCTTTTTCTAAATTATGTTTTTTTAAATTGTAAAATAAACTTTGTATAAAATACAATGTATCATCTCCATCCAGGTAATCTATTGAAGCAATATTTGTATAAAATCATTTGGTCTTCCGATGTTATAGTTTAAAACATTATACCCGAAACATTCTATAGATTGCCGAATAGCTCATTTCCCGTATTACCAAAATTAACAAGCAATACGTTCTTTGAAAAATATTTTTCATTTCTCATTTTTTATTCCAGTAATTATCTCTAAAGCCTTTTTCATTCTCAAATCATATTTTATAGCATCAGCACTTCCAAGGTTTTTTAAAAGATCTTCTCTAGTTATATTATATTTTTTAGAAGCTGCTTCAATTTCTTTATCAATTTCTTCTTTTGTTATTTCAATTTTTTCTTTATCAGCAACTGCACCAATTACTAATCTGTAACTTATTCTTTTTTCTGCCTCAGGCTTCATTTGCTTTTTAATCTCTTCTTCAGATGTGTTAGTTACTTTTATATAATTTGCAATATCCAAGCCTTGCATAGATAATCTAGATGTAAATTCTTCATAGACTTTATTTGTTTCATCTTCAATAATTTCTTCAGGTAGTTCAAATTTAGCATTTTTAATGGCAGTTTCCAGTGTTTTAATAATATAATCTTCTTCAGCCGCTCTTTCTTTAGAAACTTTTAAATTATCTTTAATTTCTTTTTTTAATTTATCTAATGAATCTATTCCCTCCATACCTAAATCTTTAAAAAATTCAGCATCTATTTCAGGAATTATTCTCTCTTTTACTTCATTTACTTTCACTTTGAATATAACTTCTTGACCCTTTAATTCCTCTACATGATAGGCCTCTGGAAATGTTAGAGAAAGTTCTTTCTCATCTCCTTTAGATAACCCGATCAATCCCTCTTCAAAACCCGGTATAAATGAATTACTTCCTATAGTTAAAGAATGATTTTCAGCTTTTCCACCTTTAAAAGGTACATTATCTTTAAATCCCTCAAAATCTATTATTGCGATGAATCCATTTTCTATTTTTTTATCAGTTAATTTTAATTCAGCAAATTGATCTTTTAAATGTTCTAATTCATGCTCTACTTCATGATCAGTTACTTCCACCTTTTCTTTTTTAACATTTAAATTTTTATATTTTCCTAATTTCACTTCAGGTAAACTAACTATAGTAAATTCCACTTCCAAATGACTCTCATCTATATTTTTAATATTTACTGATGGCATACATGCGGGTGTAATTACATCTTTTTCCTTTAAAAGATTAGAAAACATAGTTGAAAGAGCCTCATCAGTCGCATCAATATAAAGACTTTCAATTCCATATTTTTTTATATAAACTTCTTTTGGTGCTTGTCCTTTTCTAAAACCATCTATTTTTGTATTCTTTACATTCTTTTTAAATGATTTATCAAGACATTTTTCCCAAGCATCTCCCTTTAATTCTCTTACATAAGATTTTTTCATAAAACTCTCCTTCTTTCACTACTTAACATATTATATAATTATTTTATTCTATTTGCCAGTAATTTTTGATATTTCTAATTTTTTCTTTGTTAAATTATTCTCAATAGCAATTCTTTGAACTATAAAAAGACCAATTAATGAAGTTAAGGTAAAACTGCCACCTGAACTTAATAAAGGAAGTGGAACACCTGTTAAAGGCATAAGAGCCAATATTCCCATATAATTTATTAATATATGCATCAAAAATATCATTGCTATACCGTAGCATATTATTGAATTTCTAAGATTATAGCTTTTTTTTGATATTTTAATTATTCTATACAACATATAAATATAACCCAGTAAAATTATAGAGCCAAATATTACACCAATCTCTTCAACAAATATAGGAAATATGAAATCTGTGTGAGATTCAGGTAAATATAAATACTTTTGAGTCGACTTTCCAATTCCAAGGCCAAATAAACCTCCATTATGAATTGCAATAAAACCGTTACATACTTGATACCCCGTATCTTCGATATACCTACTGCATGGAGCTTTATATTGAAATCTGTTAAGCCTTGTTTCATTAAGAACTTCAGAGGAAAACATCATAAATATCAAGACAACAACAATCAGTGCACCTCCCAATATTTTTAATATAGATATTAGATTATTTTTTTTAAAAGGTACTGAGATGAATGTTAAAAATATTATTGCCGAGATAATAGCAGCAGTTCCAAAATCGGGTTGAGCCAGTACTAATAATACAATTATTCCGCATATTGTCAAAAGCACTAGTATTTTAGACTTTTTTTCTTCATTGGTTTTACTGTATGATCCAAAAAATATTCCCATATATAAAACTATTACAAGCTTAACAAATTCACTAGGCTGTACTGAGAAAAAACCTAAATCTATCCAACTTTTAGCACTATTTACCATCTGACCATATAAAATAAGCCCAGCAAGCATTACTAATATTGATATTAATGCAATAACTACTAGATTT
Source organism: uncultured Muribaculaceae bacterium (assembly GCA_964492595.1). GTDB lineage: Bacteria > Bacillota_I > Bacilli_A > RF39 > UBA660 > CAYNFP01. Next base: position 1,209 of record CAZBKY010000046.1, on the reverse strand, counting down.
TTATACTTACTTATATCAAGCCTTATAATTACTAAAAATCCAACAAAAAAAGAAAAACCCACAAAAACTAACTGTTTAATGAAAAAATGATAAGGACCCACATGATATCTCAATACTGCCGCTACATTGGATGCAGATAATATTGTTATAACACCAACACATGAATATATTATCATTAATATTAGTAATGGTTTGTCCATATATTTTATAAGTTTGTTATTTTTCATAAATCCTCATAAATATTTTACCATAAATTTAAATTATTTAGAATAAATAGGTAAAAAGTATGTCAATTTACCGCAATTTGTCATATAAAATTATAGGTAGTTAAAGGAGGTTATAATTATGAATTATTATGGTTATGCTGGTGGATACGGTATGAGTCCCTATAATTATGGTGGCGGATGTTGCTGTGCTCCAGTAAATCCTTGTTGCGGAGGATCGGGTTCAGGAGCAGCTTTAATACTAGTGCTATTTATACTTTTAGTAGTAATTTTTGGAGTAGGTTCCCTAAATTGTTGTCATAACTAGATTAAGGAAGATTAAAAACTTCCTTTTTTTTGGAAAAAATTTGATATTTAATAGGTTTTTTGATAAAATATAAGCCAGGAGAACGCATAATGCTAAAACAGGAAAGTATTTTAAATGAAACTAATAAAATATTGAGACAGAAAAGTGTTTCTGTTGTTTTTCCTTTGTCTAAAGAAGATAAAAATTTAATAAAAGAGATGCGAGGCTATTTGAGAAAAAGTCAAAATGAAGATTATGCAGAGAAAAACAATATAAGAGCTGGTATGGGACTTGCATTTCCTCAACTTGGTAAACTTAAAAGAATATTTGTTATATCATATAAAAATGATGATGAAACTTTTGAAGAATACTATGTTATAAATCCAAAAATAATCTCTACATCTGAAGAACTTATATATGTTGAAGAAGGAGAAGGATGTTTAAGTGTTAGTAGAAATATCGAGGGAATTATACCAAGAGCTGCAAGAATTACTGTTGAATATTATGATGAAGAGGGATTTTTAAAAACTGCACGATTAAGAGAAGAGATATCTGTCGCATTTCAGCATGAAATAGATCATTTGGATGGAATATTATTTGTTGACAGAATAGATAAAAAAAATCCTTATAAAAATAAAGATATTATGAGAGCAATATAAAGTTGAATTTTCACTATTAGTAAAGTATAATTACAATTGG
>CAZBKY010000045.1:0-4297 GCA_964492595.1 uncultured Muribaculaceae bacterium | reverse complement strand
GTAGATGCTTTAATTGATAATGGTAGACGTGGAAAAAGCGTTCAAGGTGTAGGAAATAGAGCATTAAAAAGTCTGTCTTCTATGTTAAAGGGTAAACAGGGAAGATTTAGACAAAACCTGTTAGGGAAACGTGTAGATTATTCTGGACGTAGTGTTATCGTAGTTGGTCCAACTTTGAAAATGCATGAATGTGGGGTACCCAAAGAAATGGCTTTAGAGTTATTTAAACCTCATGTAATATACGAAATAGTTAAAAGAGATTTAGCACACAATATCAAAGGAGCTAAAAAGTTGATTGATGCTCAAGATGATAGACTTTGGGACATTGTTGAAGATGTTATTAAAGAGCATCCGGTATTATTAAATCGTGCTCCTACATTGCATAGACTTGGTATTCAGGCATTTGAACCTAAACTTATCGGTGGAAAGGCTTTAAGACTTCATCCACTTGTTTGTACTGCTTTTAATGCTGACTTTGATGGAGATCAAATGGCTGTCCATGTTCCACTTAGTGAAGAGGCACAGGCTGAGGCAAGAATTTTAATGCTTGGTGCAAATAATATTTTAAGTCCAAAAGATGGTAAACCGATTGTTACTCCATCTCAGGATATGGTTTTAGGAAACTATTATCTTACAATGGAAGAAAAAGACTTGCCAAATGAGGGAAAAGCTTATAAAAACACTAATGAAGCTTTAATGGCTTATGAAAGAAAAGATATTACACTACATACAAGAATATGTGTTTCAACAAAAAGTTTTAAATATAAAGTGTTTACTGAAGAACAAAAAGAAAAATATTTAGTGACTACTCCTGGCAAAATAATATTCAATGAAATATTACCAGATACTTATCCTTATATTAATGAAGCAACTAAAAGCAATATTGAAAATATGACTCCAGATAAATTCTTTTTAGAAAAAGGAACTAATTTAACTGAAGCAGTATCAAATATGCCTATAGTAAATGCTTTTCAAAAAGGCGATTTAGAACGTATAATTGCTCAAATATTCAAAAGATATAAAACGACTGAAACTTCGATTATGCTGGATAAACTAAAGAATTTAGGATTTAAGCATTCAACTCTAGCAGGTATAACAATATCACTTAGTGATATAAAAAGTAGTGAACAAAAAGATCATATAATTTCAGATACATATAAAACTATAGATCAAATTAATAAACAGTTTAAAAGAGGACTTATTACAGATAGGGAAAGACATGAAAAAGTTGTCCAGTTATGGTTTGATGCTAAAGATGCTATTCAAAATGATTTAATAGATGTTTCAATGAGTGATTTAGACAATCCTCTTTCACTTATATTTAATTCAAAAGCAAGAGGAAGCAAAGCTCAGTTAGTTCAGTTATCTGGTATGCGTGGTATTATGGCTAAACCTAATGGTGAAAATGTTGAAATTCCTATTTTAGCATCGTTTAAAGATGGCTTAAATGTGCAGGAATTCTTCTTAAGTACTCACGGGTCAAGAAAGACTACCGCCGATACAGCTTTAAGAACTGCTGATGCGGGATACCTAACTCGTAGACTTGTAGATGTTGTTCAAGATGTTTTGGTAAAAGAAGATGATTGTGGAACTATCCAGGGTGTTGAGGTAAGGGCATTTATTGATGAAAAAAGTGGTGCTGTACTTGAAGATTTAGGAGAAAGAATATTAGGAAGATTTACTAATCAGAAAGTAATAAATCCGGAAACTAAAGAAGAGATTATTGGGAAGGGTGAGTTAATTACCGAAGCAATAGTTGATAAAATAGTAGCTGCTGGTGTTAAAACTGTAGAAATAAAAAGCGTATTAACCTGCAAGACTGAGGGTGGTGTTTGCCGTAAATGTTATGGAAACAATTTGGCTACCGGTTCAGTTGTCGAGGTAGGAGAAGCTGTAGGAATAATGGCGGCTCAAAGTATTGGTGAACCTGGAACTCAGCTAACAATGAGAACATTCCATATGGGTGGAGTTGCTGGAGCTGGTGATATTACACAGGGTTTACCACGTGTTGAAGAATTATTTGAAGCTAGAACTCCAAAAGTTAAAGCTACAATAGCTGAAATAAGTGGAAAAGTCACAAAAATTAGTGAATCTGACAAAGGAAAATATAAAATTTATATTACAAATGATGTTGAGGTTCGTGAACATGTAACTATGTATAATACAAAGCTTGCTGTTGAATTAAAAGAGCAGGTGGAGGCAGGGCAACCTTTAACTGAGGGAGCAATCGCACCAAAAGAATTATTATCAGTTACAGACCCTATTACAGTTCAAGAATATATACTAAAAGAAATTCAAAAAGTTTATAAATCTCAGGGTGTTGATATGTCTGATAAACACGTGGAAGTTGTTGCAAAAAGAATGATACCTAAGATGAAAATTATTAATCCGGGCGACACTTCATTTATAGAAGGAACTGCTATATCAATAAAACAATTTGCAGAAGCAAATAAACCGATAATCCTTGAAGGAGGAGTGCCTGCGACCGGAAAACCCGTTTTATTAGGTATTACTAAAGCATCTTTAGAAACAGATTCATTCTTATCTGCCGCATCATTTCAAGAAACTACAAGAATGCTAACTGATGCCTCAGTTAAAGGTAAAGTTGATTATTTACGTGGCTTAAAAGAAAACGTTATCTTAGGAAAATTAATTCCAGCTGGTACAGGATCTAAACAATATTCAAATATTGAATTAGAACTGGAAAGACAGTTGATTAGTCAAGATGCATCAGAAGCACTAGAGGAAACTTTCCTGATGGAAAAATAAAAATAATAAAAGCTTCAATAATTTTGAAGTTTTTTTGATGTATCAAAAAAAAGATAAAAACACAAAAGTTATTTTGATACATCAAAAAAACTTTTTCTTTTATTATAATTTTATAAAAATGCTTACAAAGGAAAAAACACAATGTCTATATATTGACATATTTTTTATTTTTCAGTTGATAAAAAATTACATATTTAGTAAAATTATAAGGGTAGAATAAAAGATAGGAAGTGTTTTAGTGAAAAAGAAGTTAAATAAATGGAAATTAGTGAAATATATAAATACAATTATTATAATTTTTTTTGTAATATTTTATTCATATAGATTGTATCATTATTGGAATATTCAAATGAATAGTAAAAACAATTTAAAATTATTGGTTGATGGTTTACTTCAAGATATTAGTTATATAGATCAAGTAAATGGACTTATTGATAATAATGATGGCACCTTTACATATAAAGGTAATGTGAATAATAACTACATTAAATATTCAGGAAGAATGTTTAGAATTTTAAGCATTGATAAAAATAAAAATATGAAGATAATTAGAGAGTCATCTGATGCTTTATTTGCTCAAGACAGTGCAGAGGACTATAATGAAACCCTTATTAAAAGATGGTTAAATGATTACAGTAAAGAATATGGGGGAGTTTATTATAACTCTTTAAATAACCAGGACATTTATTTAACAAAAAGTGAAGTTTGTATAGATAAAATAGATGCAGTTGAAAATATTAAATGTGAAATAAAAGACAAAACAAGTTATGTAGCTTTATTATCTTTAAATGAATATAAAACTTCAGGTGGAGCTTCTGGTTTCTTAAATAATGGAGAGAGTTACTGGCTTATATCAAGAAACAGCGAAAATAAGTTTTGGAATGTAGCAACTGATGGTGGTTTAAATGTATTAGAAAAAACAACTTCATTTAATGGGGTTAGGCCTTTAATAACATTAAAATATGATACTCCTCTATATAAAGGAGATGGTACTAAAAATAATCCTTACATTATAGAAGATACTAAAACAAAAATAGAATTTTTAATGGATACAAATGTAGGAGAGTATATATCATTTAGTGGTTATACATGGAAAGTTATAGATAGAAGTGTAGAAAAAGTAAAAATTGCTCTAAATGGATATATAAAAGTAGAAGATGAAGAAGTTTTAAAATCTTATGATTCTAAAATCAATACATTTGAAAACAAAAAAGATACTTTAGCATACTATCTTAATAATGATTTTTATAATTCATTAAAAAATAATGATTTAATCGAAACTTCAACTTGGTATTATGGTAAGATAAATGATTATGATACATATAAGTATACCGATTTGTATAAAACTTCAATAGATTTAAAAGTTGGACTTTTAAAGTTAGATGATTTATATATAAATGAATTTGGAGATATATTTTTAATGAGTAGACCTTATGGAGATGATAATTTAATATATACAATAAATAGTGATAACAAATTATTTGTGGATTTTGTTTCCAAAGAATTAAAAATAAGACCAGTCATAAAT
>CAZBKY010000044.1:2388-4344 GCA_964492595.1 uncultured Muribaculaceae bacterium | reverse complement strand
CTGTTTGTTTCTCCATCACTTAATAAAATCATAACTTTATCATTTGGAGAATTATATAAAGTTTTTGCTCCTTCATTAATCCCATCTTGAACATTTGTATAAAAATCTGAACTTATTGCATTAATAGCAGTTGTTAATTCAGTTAGTGATGTTGTTAATAACTGTTTTATAATTCCATCATCACTAAATATAGTTAAGGAAATTCTAAAATAGGTTTTCTCTGATGTATTATTATTTAACAGTTCAGTTGCTAAATTTATAGCTGCAAGTTTAGCTGCTGCAAGTCTAGTCATTATCTGTGAAGTTCCATCAATTGTCATTGTCACATTGCTTGATGTCATACTTCTAGATGCATCAATAACTAATGCAATATCAACAGTATCATATGTAGTTACTTCTGTGTTTTCATTAAATGATTCTCCATCAATAACAATTGTAACTTCCGCTTCTCTACTGTCTCCTTCACTTGGATCAGTATCATCAGGATTAGGAATTATTTCAGCATCTTTATCTCCACCTACTTCTCCAGGTTCTAAACCCTCTTCATCCTCTATAGTTTCTGTTTCTACAAAGTCCGGGTCGCTGACTGTCTGTATTTCAGTCACTTCTTCTGCATTAATTTTTCCTAAATTTAAAAAACTAAAAGAAAATATTAACGCAATTACTAGAAAAATCTTTAAAACTTTTTTCATTTTTCCTCCAAAATTTCTTTTTTTAAAATGTTAATAAAGAGTAATTTTTAAACGTAAAATTAAACTTTTCGAGACATTATGATAGTCAAAATTAATTTCTTTGTCAAGTGTTTTTTTCATTTTTGTTAAAATTTTAACATTTAAAATTAATATTTACATCTTACAGAATGAAAATATTTTTACTTTCACATTTATATTATGATAAATAAAAATGTTAAATACTAATAATTTCGATACAAAAAAAACTACAAATTTTTACAAATTTATAGTTTTTCTCTCTTATTTTCACTTATCAGTTTCATAGAGTTTGTTAATTGTTTTATTCTTTCAATTATTCTTCTTGCTTTAACACTATCGCTTGATGAACTCGTTAATTTTAAGTGATTTTCAAGTTCCTCCAGAGTCAGATTTGAAGTGAAAAATGTTGATAAATTGTTGTCCATTCTATACTGTAAAATAGATCCGAGTATCTCATCTCTGCTCCATGAAGTGTTGTTTTCAGCTCCTATATCATCAAGCAGTAATATATCGCTTTTTGTAATTTCTTCAAGTTTTAAATCAAAGTCTTCTGTGTTAAAAGATGCTTTTAAGGTAGATAATAAATTGGGATAATATACTATTACACACCTTGCACCTTTTTTAGAAACTTCGTTAATTGCAGCACTGAGCAAGTAGGTTTTTCCGCTTCCAAAAGATCCACATAAATAAAGACCCTTTATTTTTTCTTCTGCATAAAAATTATCTATAAAATTCTTTAAATATTTAATTAAATCCAGTCTTTCTTTTTCCATAATTATATCACTCATTTTAGCTTCATAAATAAACTTTGGAACTTCAAAATATGTGACATTAGTTTTTTCTTTTAAATTAGCTTTCTCATATTTACAGGGAATATAGTCAAACACCAAACCTGTTCCTGAAGTTACTGGGTAGCTTACATAACCTCTTATTTTATTTTTACAAAAACTCAACCCTTTACATCCTTTGCAGTTTTTTAATTCTTCTATAGTATTCTCTAATTTAGAAGTATACTTTATCAATACTTCTTCATCACATGATAGTCTGTTGACTAATTTAACAAAACTTTCATCTTCTAAAGCAGCCATATAACTTTTTTTAACTGTAATAAAACTATTTTTATTTTTAGATGATTGAGAACAAGAAATTATAACGCTTATACAGCAAATAACCAAACCTACATTTATAATTTTTATTATCTTTTTTATTTTACTAATAACTCGCTGTGAGTTATCTTTCACAAAAG
>CAZBKY010000044.1:0-2378 GCA_964492595.1 uncultured Muribaculaceae bacterium | reverse complement strand
TAACTGTAATAAAACTATTTTTATTTTTAGATATCTCATTAAACTTCTTCATTATTTATACTCCTTTATCAACTTTTCAAACTCCTGTTTTTCGTTTTCTGTAAGTTCTTCTTTAGATATTTCTTTATTAAACCAGGAAGGAATTATATCTTCTTTTTTTACTTGAGTTTTTATAACTTTTTTATATTTTTTATGTTCTTTTTCAGCGACTTCCATTGCCTCAGATGCACTTTCTATGCCTAGTCTTTTCCACTGAGATGCAATTGTATCTATATATGACTTGGTAAGTCTGTTATTGTTTGTTCTTAAAACATAGTCAACCAGTACATTAACAACTGCAGGATTTAATTTCAAATCAACTATTAGATTTTCAAGTATTTTCATATCTCTTTCTATAGGCTTAACGCCTTTATTTTTAGACTTTAAAAAATTATATGGGGAAATACTCTCAAATACTTTTATCATTTTTCCTCTTTTTGAATTGTCTCCTGAAGGTGCTTTTAAATAGTTGCTTTGGGTTTTGAAAATTAAACTGGGAAGCCTGTTATCATTATTAAATTGATAGTATTTTCTAACGTTTTTTCTTAATAATTCTTTATCTATCATACCACTCTCATTTAGTGCTGTTTTAACTAAATCACTCATTTCAACGGGGTCTAGTTCGTAAAGAAATGCTAAATCTCTTATAAGTTCTTTAGTAATTTTATTAATAGCTTTAGGGTTAAATAGATTTTTAGGCATTGAGGATATAAGTAAATCAAAATCAAAATCATATTCATAATTTAGTTTTAATTTGGATTTATTTATTATATCAGTATTTTCTAGTTCATAATTAGTAAAATTCTTACTTTTAAATGTCATATCAAAAGGTGTTGTGATATCTTTATATCCTTTTAAATCTATATTAGGTATCTTAAAGTAATTAAGTAATCTGTTATATTCATCTTTTCCTAAATTATTATATAAAACCATATTGAATATAGGATGAGAAAAAAATTCACATGCACTTATAGGGCTATATAATTCATATATATAAGAGTTAACATTACCTTCCATATAATATACTTTCAAAAGTCCAATTCCCTCTAACTTAATTCTGGCTTCTTTTATATCTTTTAAATTCAGACTCATACTTGTCATCAAATGATGATGAGTTAATTCTGAAGATATATAATTATTAGCTTTGAGTTCATTATATAAAGTTGAATACAAGCTAACTGCATTATTCCCTATTAAAGGCATATAGAGCATAGTTAAAATAAGTTTATCTTCTTCATTTAAAAAACTTTTATTAACCAATTGATAAATATCTGCGGGTAAAAGTGTAACGTTATTTTCCATATATCCCTCTAAAGTTATTTTATATTAAAAGAAAACCAACTTCAAGTGAAATTGGTTTAATAGTCATAAATTTCTATATTATAGTCTTGATTATTAGTTAAGCTTATTACTATTTTATAGAAGGTTCCATATTCTAATTCCTCAGAACTATATGTTATTTCTTCAAATGTATCACTCGATAGTGTTCTAATTAAATATACATTTGAAGAGTTATAATATTTTATACTGTTTTTATTATTTGTTAATTCAATAGTTTTAGAAGATTCATCATCAAAAGTTATAGTGCACTTAATAGAACTTTCACATTCTACATCATCAATTCCATAAGTCGCAACATCATAATTGATTGTTTTGGATATTGCCGCTTGATTAGTCATTAAATTAACATCTATATTTGATTCTTTTTTTTGTTCTTTAAATGATAAAACAAAATTAGTCATAAAAAGCATAACTATAGAAAGTAAAACAATAGATACCAATAATTCTACTAAAGTAAACCCTTTTTTCATCATATATCACCTACTGATAATGAAGTATAATAATCTTTATTATTTTTTTCGTAATGAATTATTACATATTTATGTCCATTTTCTAAGAATTTGATGTAGTTTTTATCTGTATTAGTTAAATTATTTTCAGAAGATAAAACATCTACAATATTTATGTTATTATAAATAATATAATCAATTCCTAATAATGTATATAAAGATGTACAATCTTCAGTCATATAATCTTCACAATTTCCACGTGCTATTTTTATATAACTGCCCGAAGGATAATTTATAAAAGTTTTTTTTATTACATTAATTTTATATATATCATTTATATTATCATAGTATAAATTATGTTTTAAATTTTGAAAAACAAAAGAATATGCTTTATATAAACCTAACATACTTACAATAACAACTACCATTACTATAATTGTTTCAACTAAAACAAAACCTTTTTTCTTCATATCTTCTCCATATTTTAAACATATTTACTCTAAGTTAAATCTAATTTTATCATACTCATAATTGTGTTTTATTTCATCT
>CAZBKY010000043.1:0-5332 GCA_964492595.1 uncultured Muribaculaceae bacterium | reverse complement strand
CCATTATGAACTGCAAAAGTATGACCTACAAAGTCTGGATAAATTGTTGAACGACGAGAATAAGTTTTTATTACTTCTTTTTTACCTGTTTCATTTAATGTTCTTACTTTCTTAAGTAATCTATCAAATGTGTAAGGTCCTTTTTTTAAACTTCTTGCCATAATTTCACTCCTTATCTTTTGCCTTTACGAGATACTATAAGTTTCTCTGAGGCCTTTTTTGTTTTTCTTGTTTTCAAGCCTAATGCTGGTTTTCCCCAAGGTGTCATTGGCTGTTTACGTCCTACTGGAGCTTTACCTTCTCCTCCACCATGTGGATGATCTACTGGGTTCATAACAGATCCACGTACTGTAGGTCTTATTCCAAGATGTCTTTTTCTTCCTGCTTTTCCAAGACTTACTAATTCATGATCGGTATTTCCAACTGCTCCAATAGTAGCTCTGCACTGACTTAAGAATTTTCTTGTTTCACCACTTTTTAATCTTAATAATACATATTTATCTTCTCTTCCAAGAATCTGTGCACTACTTCCTGCACTTCTAGCGATAGAAGCTCCTGCTCCTGGGTTTAATTCAATATTATGTACAACTGTACCTACAGGGATGTTGATAAGTGGTAAGGCATTTCCTGTTTTTATATCAGATTTCTCTCCACTTTCAATCTTGTCTCCAACTTTTAATCCAAGAGGTGCGATTATGTATCTTTTTTCTCCATCAATATAATTTATTAATGCAATATTGGAACTTCTGTTAGGATCATATTCTATTGAAGCAACTGTGCCAGGAATACTATCCTTATTTCTTTTAAAATCGATTACACGATATCTTCTTTTAGAGCCTCCACCAATATGTCTAACAGTTATTTTTCCCTGATTGTTTCTTCCACCTGATTTACTTCTTTTAGAAGTCAAGTTTTTTTCAGGACTTTTTTTAGTTATTTCACTGTTAATGAGAGTGCTCATATTTCTTCTACCATTTGTTACTGGTTTATAATTTCTAATTGGCATTTTTTCCTCCTAACTAAAACTCTATTTTAGAGCCTTCCATTAGTTTTACATATGCTTTTTTATAAGCATTTGTTCTTCCTGAGTATTTTCCAACTCTTTTTTTCTTGGTCACTACATTTAGAGTGTTAATGCTTTTTACCTTAACTCCAAACTTTTTTTCAATTACTTGTTTAATTTGAGTTTTGTTGGCTTTTTTATCAACTTTGAAGACAAAAACATTCTCTCTTGCTAAATTTTGTGACTTTTCTGTAATAACTGGTGCTAATAAAATATCATAATTCATTATTTAAGCACCTCCTCTAATCTTTTAACACTTTCAGTGTCTATAACTAAATTGTTGTTTCCTATAATATCTAAAACATTAATTTCTCCAACAATAACAGTTTTATAATTTTTGTTATTTCTAGAAGCTAAACTCAATGCTTCGTTTTCATTAAAACTTACTATTAAAGCATTTTGATTAACTTTTAGATTTTTCATAGTAGCTATTAAATCTTTAGTCTTGTTTGATTCAAGATTTAAATTCTCAACTACTATCAATTCTTGGTTTTGAAATTTAGATGATAAAGCACTTTTTAGCGCCAATCTTCTAACCTTCTTATTCATTTTTTTGTCATAACTTCTTGGAGTTGGTCCAAAAGCAATTCCGCCACCAGCCCATTGAATAGATCTGGTAGAGCCTTGACGAGCACGACCAGTGCCTTTTTGTTTCCAAGGCTTACGGCCACCGCCGCTTACTTCTGCTCTTGTTTTGGTTTTATGAGTTCCCTGTCTTAAAGAAGACATTTGAAATTTAATGGCATCTGATAAAACATTCTCGTTTATTTCAATATCCCATATGTTTTTATCTAATGTTAAATCAGAAACTTTTTCACCATTAAGTTTTAAAACGTTAACTTTTGCCATTATTCTGCCTCCTCAGCTTCTGCATTTTCTAAAGCAGGCTCTGTGGCTACTTCACCACTCTCAGAAACTTCTTCAGCTTCTGGAGCATTTTCTGATACTTCAGTTTTTTCTGGTGCTATAGCATCACTGATGTCTTCTTTAAACTCTGTATCTGTAGATATTGGTTCTTCCACTTCATAGCTTACTAATTCTTGAGCTTTATTTTTTCCACCTTTTATTGCAGATTTTACTAATACATAACTTCCTTTAGGTCCAGGTATGTTTCCACTTATTAATAAACAATTATTTTCTAAATCTACACTTATAATTTCTAAATTTTGAATTGTAACTGTTTCATTTCCCATATGACCCGGCAATTTTTTGCCTTTTAAAACTCTCATAGGTCTCATTGAACCCATAGATCCAACTCTTCTATGATATGTTGATCCGTGACTCATAGGTCCGCGTGATTGGTTATGTCTTTTTATAACCCCCGCAAATCCTTTTCCTTTTGAAGTTCCAGTAACATCAACAATGTCTCCAGATTCAAAAGTATTTACTGCAATAACATTACCAACTTCATAACCTGATACATCTAAACCACGTATTTCTTTTAAGAAGCGCTTAGGTTCTGTATTTGCTTTTTTAACATGACCCATTTGTGGGTTGTTTGATGCTTTTTGTTTTTTGTTAAAAGCACCCAATTGAATTGCATTATACCCATCTTTTTCCTTTGTCTTGATTTGAGTGATAACATTTGGTTCACACTCAACAACACTTACAGGTATAAGCTTACCGTTAGTTGTAAAGACACCTGTCATTCCAACTTTACGTCCTAAGATTCCTTTCATTTTATTTCCTCCTAATATTATAATTTAATTTCGATATCTACACCGCTTGGTAAATCTAAGAAAGTCAATGCTTCAATTGTTTCTTTGCTTGGATCTTTGATATCAATTAATCTTTTGTGTGTACGCATTTCGAATTGTTCACGTGAATCTTTATATTTATGAACAGCTTTCAAAACGGTAATTTTATCAATTTCAGTTGGTAATGGCACTGGACCACTTACAACTCCACCAGTTCTCTTAACAGTCTCAACAATCTTAGCTGCAGCCTGATCTATAATTCTATGATCAAAAGCTTTAAGTCTGATTCTCACCTTGTTTTTAGACATATTATCTCCTCCTTCGCCTATTTTTTAATAGACTTGCTCAGTACAAATTACCTGATAAGCATTGAATTGACTATCAACTCAACCTGGTGTATCAGCAACCTCGCACTTCTATGCCAGTCATCTCCTTAAGATTATATGCTAAATGTAAATAAAAATCAAGCATTTTTTGCTTAATTTTCAAGTTTATTTAAAAATTTGTCATTAATTTTACTTTTTAGACTAATTTTCTTACTCTGGAATATACTTCTTCATGAATAGCTTTTATGCTTTTTAATGAGGATTTATCAGAGTTGTCACAAACAATTTCTTCCCAACCAAAACATTTGGCAGCAAGCAATGATGTTTCATATATATTGCGTTGTATTTCTAGATCTCTTTCAAAAACATCCTGAACTATACCCTCATTGCTTTTTCTTTCATTTCTGATTCTGGTTATTAAATTAAAGTCTCCAGTTAAAAATAATACAATATCGGGAACTTTTATTTCATTTATAATATATTCTTTATTACAAACATAATCCATAAAGGCAAGTTTTTCTTCTTCGCTACTCATAAATGCAGGCTGGTATACTAAACTAGATGTTGTATATCTATCTAATAATATAATTCTTCCTTGTTCCCACTCACTCTTTAAAATTTGATGCCAGGTTTTTCTTCTATCTTCTGCATAAAGACCATGAACAAAGTATGGTGATAAATCTTTCGGGTTTCCATATTCTCCTCTAAGAAATTTTTCAACTTCAGCTCCTCTTTGTGTCCCGTATGATGGAAAATGATAATTTATTACGCATTCTCCTTCTTCTTTTAATCTGTCAACCAACATATTATATTGTGTTGTTTTACCAACTCCATCACAAGCACCTTCAAACACAACTAATCTACCTTTTTCCATAATTATATTTTCCTTATTAATCTCTTGCCTTCAGCAAAGCCACAATCTTTAGGACATTTATAATCAGGGAAAGTACATCTAGCTCCTTTTGAATATGAAGCAATATCTTTAGCTAAAGGATGTTTATTTTGTTCTAATGCCTCTTTATATTTTGACAATGTTCTTCTTGTTTGATTCATTATTTCCAACTGAGCTGCAGAACATAATCTTTCTTTGCATTTTAATATAAAATTTTCATAAGTCCCAGATTCACTAATCATAACAAGTTCTCCTTGAGGAGAAACTTTACCTACTGATTTAATATCCTTTAGCCATTCCGCAACAAGTTCTAGATTGCTTTCTATAATTGGGGGTATAAAATATTCTTTTTCTTCTAAAAGATTCATCTGATAATCCAACGTTCTATGTCTATGGGCTTGTGCCAATTGCGCAAATGATCCTTTATATACTGTTGAATATACATTGCCAAAATATTCAGTCATATCATTTAAATTCCGACCAAATAAAGAAATGCTTCTAGATTTTTCATTCTGTAAAACACCATCAATTAATAATCCGGTTTTCTCAATTTCTTCAAGAAACTCTTTTATAGATTGCTCCAATCTAATTGAAAACTCATCACCAGGAAATGTTTTCGTGGTTTCTGCATAATAATTTTTAAGCCATGAATATATATAATTTATTTGTCTTAATGAAGTGGAATATATCATTTGGGTTGGCATAAATACTGTTACTAAATATCTCGCGTTTTCCTGAGCCAATTTTTGAATTTTACCGTCATCATAAATATTGCCGTATTTATTTTTTATTTCTATTTTAAAAATTTCAATCCACTTATTGTAAAGGCTTTCTTCTTCTGAAGTTATAATAGAGTTCTCTTGCCTAACTACTGGAGTATATCTAGCGGATTTTTCACTTGTTGTATATTGATGTTCATTATTTAAAATCATAGCTAATATTTTTGTTACATTTTGTAAATTAAGACTAACTCCTATATGATCATAAACACTATGATGTCCATTATTGAGAGTCATATCAATTCTTCTGTTTGTTTTTTCAACTGGTTCATTCTCCAAATGTTTAAATCCCTCTTTATCATAACAAACTCCCGCTATCTTACCACATAAATTAAGTGCTTTTTCGCTATCAAAAGTGCCATTACTATCCAAAAATATATTTGGCAATACGTTAATCCTTGTTCCAAATTTTTCCATATAAAATCCTCCTTCTACCTATATAAAAAATAAAAATGAAATTACCCCAAAAGATTCTTTTTCTTAAATTAATTATAAATTAAAAAAACTGTTATGGCAACAGTTTCAGAGTGTTGACAAATAGGTAAAAAAATAACTTATTTGTCTTTTTTATAAAA
>CAZBKY010000042.1:0-5867 GCA_964492595.1 uncultured Muribaculaceae bacterium | reverse complement strand
TTTTTTCATTTCAAACAAAAAACTGCTGACTTTCTTTACTTTGTCAACAGTCTGAGAGCATATTTATATGCCCTTAAAATTATCTCTTCTTTGATAATACTATGAACTCACTATCCATTTTTGAATTAGTATCAATATGTATTTTATATGATGGTAGTTCAGCTGCAATTTTATATAATTGACTTAAAAGCAGTTGCCTTTTAGCCTTATAAAATTCATCTCTTTTGATTATATCACCAATAAATAAATCCATATCAGCTTCTATTACAGGTCTAAAGTTATCTTCTTGAGATATTCCAAAAGAAATAGTTGTATCATATTTACCAATTCCGGGATAAGAATATGAATGTCTTTTATATGGAACTTTAGGCATATAACCCCCAAAGAAATGACCATCACTTTCTAATGTTTTGGGTACAAATAATCCACTTTCTTCAAGATAACCATAAGCACCCCATATTCCAGCATTGTGTAAATCATAATAATCAACTCTTTTAGATAATAAGAACTGTCCAAAATCTCTTAAATATTGTGATACTGAACCATTAACAGTTTGATTTAATTCTAAAACTTGTTCAATATTATTAGGATTAAAACCTAAACTTTCAATGTATTGTATAAACGCTTGAGCCATTAATTGTTCTCTTTGACTTAATAATACTTCCATTTCGGGGCTAAGTAATCCTTGTTTTCTCATATCGTCTCTAACAATTTCCGAAAGTATAACATGAGCGATATCATTAAGAACTGATATATCAGCAGCATTTTTACCCTCTTTTATAGTTCTATTAACTGTTTCACTTAAACATCTGCTGAAAACATCTCCAAGACCAAGTATACTTGCTAAGTCCATAATTTCTTTAGCATTCATTTTTGAAATATCTACACCGATTTCATCTTTAATCATTTGGGTCATATATCCCATTTCTCTACTTGACATATTGTTTTCCCCCACCTTTACAATAAAAAAAACCAACAATAGTCGGCTAAAAAATTAATATAGTTCCGGCCCCCATTGATAGATAAATTATAACATATTTACACGAATTTGTCAAATAACAAGGCAATAGTTAAATAAACTATATTGATTACATTAACTTTTTAAAGTATAATATTAAACGTTAGGGGGATGTTATGTTTTTAAAACCAACAACAACTGTCAATGATTGGAAAATTTTAATGGCTATTATTGATGAGTATGGAGTAAATCATTTAATAAAAGTATTTGATAAACTTACTAAATTGCACGAAAATAATTTTGGATTAACCGACTTTATATATACAATACATGGCGATCAAAGGTCAAGTAATAGTAGATTTTTTAATAATAATGAGGAATTGCTCCACAAATTAGTGAAAGCTGGAATATCATTTAATTCAAGAGGCGGAGAGGTTTTTTACCATCCTAAGAAATGGATACCAATTAGTCTGTTTTTATGGATTATTAAATATGAAATTGAAAAAGAAAACTGGACAATAGAAAAATATATGGATGTATTAAGTAAATTAGAAGAATTTGGTTTTGGTAATATAAGAATAGACCAAAACGATTGGGTTTACCCACACAAGTATATAAGCTGTATATCATATTTATGTAGTAATGCTCATGGATTTAGGTCTATTAATAAAATTTATAGTAATGCTGAGATTTATATTGAAAAAGAAAATCCTCATCCCTATCTATTCTCGGATTATCCAAATTTAAAGGATTATCCTAATAGGATTTGGAAATATTTTTTAAATACTGATTATAAAAAAGATGCAACCTGGTATTTAAGCACCTAGATTGAAGAGAGCTTATCAAAAAAGATTCAAACAACTTTATATTTACGTTCTTTAGCTATTGATACTGAGGAGCTACCAAAAAGAAGTGAAATAGAAAGTATGGATTTTGCTCCCACTAGAGTTTATAAAATTAAATAATGATGCAAAATTATTGAATATGCGATTACAAATGAGGTAAAAATATATTTTAAAATTGCTTTAAAGAAAGGAGAGGAATATGAATGAATTAGAAAATGAAATTGCTGTAGTCAGTGATGAAATATTAAACTTAAGAATTCAAAAAGGAGTTTTGTCTGAAATAAAAAATAAAGATTTTAAAACCATTAAAAAATTCATTTTAATAGAGTTTTCATTATTTATCAAAACTCTTAAACTAACTTCTTTAATTCAGCAATTAAACAGTCCATTTATAAAGAATTTAAAATAATCTGCAAAGATTATTTTATTTTGTATCTATAGTTAAATTCCCCTTATAATTTCTATGATATTCTTTTATTAAAGAATTCATTAAATTTTTATTTAAATTAAAAACACTTTTCACATTAATAACTACGTTGTCTACTTCATACTGATCTAATACACTAAATAGTCTTCTTTTTAATTGTCTTATATCACTACCATCTACATTACCAATCATATCAATATATAAAGTATCATTTTTATATATCATATTCATACCAATCACATCCTTTGATATTATTCTAAATTAAATAAAAAAGTTTTTCATTACATTCGACAAAAGAAGAATATAATAGACAAATTGACTATAAAATTATAAAATAAATATGTGGTGAAATTATGAAAATGTTTATTGCGGTATTAGCAAACAAGATAATTAATTTTATGAGCCAAATTTTGGCAAAAAAAGAAGGATCTGTTATTGGGGGATATTGGGTTTTAAAAATATTTCCTGATATATTATCAAAAGTTCAATTCCCTAAGTTTATAATAGGCATTACTGGATCCAGCGGTAAAACTTCTACTACAGAGCTTACTTATCATATATTAACTAAAAGTGGATATACAGTTGATTACAATAAATCAGGGAGTAATGCAATTAATGGAATTACTTCTTTAATATTAAAAAATACTTCATTAAAAGGAGTATATAAAAAAGATGTACTTTTAATGGAATTAGATGAAAAATATATGAAAGAAATATTTAAATATTTTTCCCCTACTCACTTGGTTATTACTAATATAACAAGAGATCAACCCCCTAGAAATGCGCATCCATATAATATTTATAATGAAATTAATAAAGTTGTTAATGATAAAATACATTTAATACTCAATGCAGATGATCCTTTAGTTAAAAGAATCAGTTTAAATCATAATGGTAAGGTCACTTTTTATGGTATAGATAAAAATTCATATTCTGCAAATCCTATTCTTAACAATGTAGATGCCGCCTATTGCCCAATGTGTCATTCTAAATTAAAATATAACTTTTATCAATATGGGCATATCGGAAACTATAAATGTGAAAATTGTGATTTTAAAAGAGGGAAACCTGATTTTCTAGCTCATAATATTGATGTTAAAAATAGAGAAATATATATAAATAAAAATTATGTATCGCTTCCTTCTAATTTTTTATATTCTGTTTATTTTACTTTAGCCGCCTACTCTCTTGTATCTGTTATTGGCATTAAAAATGAAAATATATTAAATGCTTTAAATATAGATAAACTTAAACCTAAAAGACTCAATATATACTCATTAAACAATAGAAAATGGCAAATGCTTGCAAGTAAAAATGAAAATAATTTGAGTTATAAACAATCAATTGACTATATAGTTAAAGACCCTGGATATAAAACTATAATATTGGGATTTGAAAACTCTTCAAGACGATATATGGAAAATGATATATCATGGCTTTGGGATATTGATTTTGAAGATTTAAATGATAAAAAAATAGATAAAATATTAATTATCGGAAGATTCAAATATGATATTTTAACTAGGTTAATGTATGCGAATATAGATAAAAATAAGCTAATTCTTATAGAAAATGTGAATAACATCATTTCTGTAATAAAAAAGAAAACCAAAGGTACAATATACTCTATGGTCTGTTTTGATATGGAAATTATATTAAAAGATTTGTTAAAGAAAGAGGGACACAAATGAAAATAAAAATCGCACATTTATACTATGATTTAATGAATTTATATGGAGAAAATGGAAATATCAGAGCTTTAAAAAAAGCATTTGAAAGACAAGGGATAAAGCCTGAAATATCTTTTTTAACAATTAATGAAAATATAAACTTTGAAGATTATGATATATATTATATGGGAATGGGATCCGAAGAATCAGAAATGCTGGTACTGAATGACATTTTTAAGTACAAAGAAGATATAAAAAAGGCAATAGATAATGGTAAATATTTTTTTATGACAGGTAATTCTTTTGAACTTTTTGGAAAATTTATAATTGATTTCAATGAAAATAAAATTGAATGTTTAAATATATTTGATTATTATGTTAAAATAACTACTTTGAAAGATGTAAAAAATGCATCAACATTTAGAATAGTTGGTGAAGTTGCAGGTTATTCAAGTTTTATTCCCTATAAAGTTATAGGTTTTCAAAATAGAAGTGGTGTTGTATTTGATAATAATTATCCTTTATTCAATCTATATAAAGGGACTGGAAATAAGCCCAAAGATAAAAATGAAGGATTTAATTATAAAAATTTTTATGGTACTTATATAATAGGTCCTTTATTTATTCGAAACCCCTATTTAACTTACTATTTTGTCAAAAAAATAATATTAGAAAAAGATAAAAGTTTTAAATTTAAAATGATAAATACTCCGGAAATTAAAGCTTATAAAAAATATTTAGAAAATTTTCCAAACTAAAAGAAGTGATTTAGCACTTCTTTTTTTAAAAATTAATTATTTTAAAATTTCTATTAACTCCGCCTTTTTCATAGTTGTATATCCTTCAATCTTTTGGGTTTTAGCCATTTCTTTTAATTCAGCAACAGTTAATTTACTCAAATCTATTGACTCTATTTTTTTAGTTACTGGTTTTATTTCTTCTTTTACTTCAATTTCTTTAACGATTTTCCCAGATAATGCATTTTTAGCTAAATTTACAATTTTAGTGAATTCCCCTGGAGCTGTTATAGCCATTTCACTCAACATTTTTCTATTAATTTTAATGTTAGCTTTGGCAAGACCATTAATAAATTTAGAATAACTAATATCATTTAATCTGCAGGCTGCATTTATTCTAGTAATCCATAGTTTTCTAAAATCTCCGCTTCTTTTCTTTCTATCTTGATAGCTATAAGCTCCTGAATGGAATAATTGTTCTTGAGCTGTTTTATAAAGTCTATGCTTACTTCCAAAATAACCTTTGGCCTGTTTTAAAACTTTTCTTCTTCTGTTTTTAGAAACAGTTCCACCTTTAACTCTTGTCATATTAAACCCCTCCTATATTACTTTCTTGTATCTGTTTGAGTCACCTTTACTCAAACTTGTACCTTTTCTATTTTTTCTATTGAAAGTAGTGCTTTTTTTCCCTGTATTATGATTCCCTCCAGGTCTTCCCATTTTAGTGGTTTTACCAGCCCTTACTTTGATTTTTTTACTGATACCACCATGTGATTTTTGCTTTGCCATTTTCTATTTTCCTTTCTATTACTTAATAGGCGCTAGAATTAAAGACATACTTCTGCCTTCTTGTTTGGGTTCGCTTTCTTTTAAAGCTATACCTTCTAATCTCTCACAGAATTTAAGTATCATATCTCTACCAAATTCAGGATGTATTATTTGTCTTCCTTTAAATTTAATAAATACCTTTACTTTATGTCCTTTTTGCAAATAAGAAGTAGCGTTTCTCAATTTTGTTTCAAAATCATGAACATCTATAGTTGTACTTAATCTGTATTCTTTTATTTCAAGATTCTGAGACATTTGTTTTTTTCTTTGTTCCTTTTCTCTTTTCTGTTTTTCATAACGATACTTATTGTAATCAATTATTTTACAAACAGGTTGAGGAGAACTAGACATTAAAACCAAGTCAAGACCCGCATAATCTGCTAAAGTCTGTGCATCTTCAAT
>CAZBKY010000041.1:0-5954 GCA_964492595.1 uncultured Muribaculaceae bacterium | reverse complement strand
TGAAATCAAAAAAAACAAAATCAGAGGTATAGAATCTTTTGGAATGATATGTGCTTTAAATGAACTTGGTCTTGAAGATGAGTATTCTGATGGAATCTATGAACTTCCAGTGGATGCAGTTGTTGCAGATAATCCATTTAAATATTTAAAAACATCAGCTGATACAGTATACACACTGGACTTAAATCCAAACAGAAATGATTGTTTGTCACATATAGGCTTTGCCTATGAAGCCAGTTCTGTTTTAGGAACGGATGTTAAAAAACCGGATAATTCTTTCCATGAAATAAAGGAAAGTATAAAGGATAAAATAAATTTAAATAATGATACAGAAAAATGCTCTTTAATATTATTGAAAATGGTTAAAGATGTAAAAATTAAGGAAAGTCCTGATTTTATTAAAGAAAGACTTACTGCAGTTGGAATGAGGCCAATAAATAATGTGGTGGATATATCTAATTATGTAATGCTTGAATATGGTCAGCCCTTGCATTTTTATGATGCTGATAAGTTAGGTAATTCTTTAGGTGTTAGAATGGCTTATGATGAAGAGGAAATCACTACTCTTGATAAAAAAACAAGGAAATTGGGTAGCGAAGATATAGTGATTACTGGTGGCAAGAACGTAATAGGGATTGCTGGAATTATGGGAGGGCTCTCTACAGAAGTGGATGAGAATACTAAAAATATAGTTATAGAAAGTGCTATATTTAATCCCTTATCAATTAGAAAAACATCAATTAAACTAGATTTGAGAAGTGAGGCATCACTAAGGTTTGAAAAAGGACTTAATTATGAATATACATATGATGCAATTGCTAGAGCAAGTTATCTGTTGGAGAGTTTTGCTGATGGCAAGGTATGCGAGGATATTTTGATATATGACAATGTAGATAAAACTCCTAAAAAAGCAAGCATATCTTTAGATAAAATAAATTCTGTGCTAGGACTGAATTTAACTGATAAAGATGTTGAGAGTGCATTAAGTAAATTAAAATTTGAATATACAGATAGTTATGATGTAATAATCCCAAACAGAAGAATGGATGTTTTAATTAAAGAAGATTTAATTGAAGAAGTTGGAAGAATATATGGATTTGATAAAATAATTGGAAAGAATCCTCTTCAGGAATTAAAAAAAGGAAGTTATGCACCTAGAATTAAATATAGAGAGGATATTTCTTTAAGACTTAGAGCTCTTGGATTAAATGAAGTTAAAACATATACTCTAACAGATAAAAATAAACAGGGTAAATATAACTATGATAATAAAGAAATAATTAAACTTGATAAACCAATAAGCAGCGATAGAACTCATATAAGAACATCTTTAATACCTTCTTTACTTGAGGTAAGTGAATATAACTTTTCTAGAGGAATTGAAAATATAAATATATATGAAATAGCAAATATATATTATAAAGAAAAAGAAGAATATAGGGAAGATATGAAGTTATCTATATTAATGACTGGTAAACAACATTTTACTTCCTGGAATGATGTGGGAATTAGTAATGATTTTTATACATTGAAAGGCATAGTTGAAAACTTAATTCATTATCTTGGTTTAGATAATAGATCAAAATATGTAAGTGATGGTTCATACAGCTTTATGCATCCTGGAATGACTGCAAGTATACTCATTGATAATGACAAAATAGGTTTTTTAGGTAAACTAAGTCCCAACATTACAAAAAAAGATATATATGTATGCGAAATAAACTTAGAAAGATTAATGCCTAAAAAATCAGGTAAACTAAGATATATTGAACCGAATAAATTTCCTGCAATCAAAAGAGACGCAGCTTTTATAGTTGATAATAATATAACTTCATCTGATATAGTAAAAGATATTTATTCAATCGATAAAAAAAGAATAACAGAATGCATTATATTTGATGAATATAAAATGGAAAATAAAAAATCTTTAGCATTTACTTTAAAATTTGAAGATGATACTAAAACTTTAACAGAAGAAGAGGGCAATCAAATATTTAGAAATATTATAGATTTAATATGTAAAAAGTATAATGCAATTTTAAGGGATAAATAGTATATATAAGTAGAAGAAAATAATAAAAGTAATTTATATTAAATATTTTATTGTAACTTTTATTGTGACTTTATTGTAACTATTTATATTGTCTATACCTCTAGAAAAGCTAATTCGAGTGAAATTTTCATTGAATTTATGTTAAACATTATATTACGAACTATTGATAAATTTGATTTGAAAACGATCGGAAGATAGGATATAACTTTGTTTAATAACTTAAGTAGAACTGAAAAAGAAGTTTTAAATAAAATAATACCTTTATTTGAAAATGATAAACTTGTATCAATTATTGAATTGATTGATATAACTAAGAAAAATAGTGCTAATTTAAGAAAATATTTAAGAAAATTTGAAAAATTAGATATAATTGAAGTAGTTGGCGAAAGAAAAGCAAGAAAATATAGATTAAAGAAGTTTTAAAAAAAGTTGATTTCAACGACTTAGTTCCCATTATGAAAAATTCGGCAACTTTGAACCTTATTTAACAAATTTAAATAAATGTAGTGTAATTTTGAAAAATAAATAGTATAATATTAATAGAAAGGTGATTTTCAAAGGTGCAATTATGGTTGTAGGATAATAAAAAACAAATAAATTATAAAATTATTATAAATGAAAGAATGGTATTTATATATGGATAATTAATATATAATTACATTAAGATAAGGAGAAAAATATGGAATATGCAATTTGGATAATACTGGGTTTAGTATTAATTATAGTGATGTATGCTATTGGAGTGTTTAATGCTCTAGTAGGAATGAGAAATAGAGTTAAAGATCAGTGGGCTCAGATAGAAGTACAGCTAAAAAGAAGATTTGATTTGATACCTAATTTAGTAGAAACTATTAAAGGCTATACTAAACACGAAAATGAGACATTAAAAGAAGTAGTGGAAGCTAGAAATAAATTTATTTCAGCTAATACTCCAGAAGAAGAAATGAAAGCAAATGGAGATTTATCAAATGTAATGTCTAAATTATTTGCTTTATCAGAATCATATCCTGAATTAAAAGCTAATAAGAGTTTTGAGAGTATGCAGGAAACTTTAAAGGAAACAGAAGATAAAATCGCAATTACAAGACAATTTTACAATGATACAGTGTTAACATTTAATAATAAAATTGAAATGTTTCCATCAAATATAATTGCTTCAATGTTCAAATTTAAAAAAGAAGCATTCTTTGAAGCTGAAAATAAAGAAAAAACAATTCCAAAGGTTGAATTTTAGGGCTTACTGAATGTAAGCTTTTTTAAAGGAGGGAAAGTATGAAAAAAATAATATTTACAATATTTATTTTATTGTTTTCATTTATTCCAGTATATATTAAGGCTGTATCAAGTTCTGAGGTGGACTATACCTTAGAAAAATATTATATCAGTTCAGAAATTGAAATTGCTGGTGGTGTTAAAACTAAAAAGTTTATTGAAATGGATGGTACATTTAATGGTTATTTATATATTAAAAACATAAAAAATCTAAATGTTGATAAATTTACAGGAAAACCCTCAGATTTAAAAGGCAGTTCAATTTATGATTCTACCAGTTTAAGTAATATAAAAGTGGGAATTTTAAAGACATATGAAGCAGATTTAAATATGTTAATTAGAGGAAACTTTGAAGATAAAATAGAATATTTTAAACAAAAAGATTATCCTCAAAATGGAGATAAGGGAGTATATTCTATAGAAATAAGTAATGATGGTGTATATTCCATTAAAATATATAATGAAACAATAAATTCAAAAACAATATTTTATATAGAATATGTTGAAACAAATGTCATAGTGGAACATAATGATTCGGCTGAATTTTATTATAGTTTTATATCTGGCGATTACCAAGATGCAGTAAAGGATATGAAAATATTTGTATCACTCCCTTGGGCTAGCGAAAATTTATTTAAAGTATGGGCTCATGGACAGCTAAATGCTAGTGTTCAAAGAGACTCTGAAAAAAGATATGTAATCGCAGAAATACAAAATTATGAAGTTGGAAAAGGAGTTGATATTAGAATTTTATTTGATAAAGATTTATTTCCAATAAATATTAACGAAAGCAAAAAATCTGGTATGGATGCTTTACCTATTATAGAAGATATTGAAGAACAAAGAGCAGATGAAGCTAATTCATATAGAAGAATGCAAGCCACTTATTATTATGGAATGTATGTAATTGACTTTTTATATATAGGTTTGATTATATTTTTGTTTGTATATGTTTATATCAAGCATGATAAGGAATATAAATCTTCATTTAAAAGTCAATATTATAGAGAATTTATTGAAGATTATAATGTAGAAGATATAGATTACTTAATGAAAAAAAAGATTACTCCTGATGCTTTTAGCAGCAGTATTTTAAATTTAATATATAAAAAAAATATAGAAATAGAAGAAATAACTATGAAAAGAAATAAAAAAGATTATAAATTTATATATAAAAACGAAGAAAAACTTAATAATGCTGAAAAAATTATAATTAATCTATTGTTTAATGAAATAGGAAATAATAAAGAGGTATTATTAAGCGAAATAAAGAGTATTTCTAAAAAGACTTCATCATCTGGTAAAAACATAATATATGATGAATATAATAAATGGAAAAAGTCTGTTGAAATAGATGCAGTATCTCAAAATTTCTATGTAGATAATCATAAAGTTAAACTGATATTTAGTTTATTTGGCATTGCAGGTATATTCTTATTCATATTAAACTCAAGAATTCTTGGCTCTAGTTTAGGATCTATAATACTTGCTCTTTCAATAATATTTATATTATACATATGGACTTTTAATAAAAGGACAGTTAAAGGAAATGAAGATTATAATAAGTGGAAAGCTTTTAAAAACTTTCTTAATGATTTTGGAAGACTTAAAGAAAAGGAACTTCCTGAGATAAAACTATGGGAAAGATATTTAGTGTATGCGACAATACTTGGAGTGGCAGATAAATTGAGAAAAACAATGAAATTTAGATTTGAAGAAATAAACCCAAACTATACTATGAGAAACTCTATGTTTGATTACTATATATTTACTAATATTACACATGATATCACACGTGGAGTCATCAGTTCACTTAACACCGCAACTTCTTCAGTAAATTCATATAAAGCACATAATGCATCTAGTGGAAGCGGAATGGGTGGAGGATTTTCTAGTGGCGGAGGTTTTGGCGGAGGCGGCGGATCTTCTGGCGGGGGTTTTTAATTAAAGAAGATTGATAAAAACTCAATTATTGCATTTTTTCGCAATAGTTCAAAGGAAGGGTAAAATGAAGAAAGCAAGAGTTATAACCATATGTGGCAGTTTAAGATTTATGGATGAAATAAAAATTCATGCTGAAAAATTAGAGTTAGAAGGCAATTGTGTATTAAATATTATTTATCCAACAAAAGAAAAAGATGCTTACACACTAAAAGAGCGCGAACTTTTAGATGTGTTTCACAAATAAAGAATTGATATGTCAGATGCGATATTTGTAGTAAATATTAATGGATATATTGGAAATAATACAAGAAGCGAAATAGAATATGCACAGAGTTTAAATAAAGAAATTATATATTTAGAACCTGTTGATTTGAGTTTATAATACATGTTTGCCTTTTTGAATCTGAAAATACTAGAAACATAACGATAACCTTGTTGCGAATAGTGCCCCCATTTAATTAACCTTTAAGATTTTTTAAAAGAAGTGTATTAAATTATATAGATAAGTACAAGGTTTATGAAGCTATTGCCAGACAACTGAAAAAATATTAACTTATTAATGAAAAAGAGCTAAAATTATTGACATTACGCCGATATCGGCATATAATTATAATGCGAGGTGATAATTGGATGAATTATATTAAAACAGAGGAAATATCAAAATTGTGGGGAATTAAAGAAAGGC
>CAZBKY010000040.1:0-6156 GCA_964492595.1 uncultured Muribaculaceae bacterium | reverse complement strand
TTACTCTAAGTTAAATCTAATTTTATCATACTCATAATTGTGTTTTATTTCATCTTCAGTTAATGCTCTGCTGTATATCCTTACTGAATATATCTTTCCGGGAAAATAACTGTAAGTAAGAACTATTTTACTTTGATTTCCCATCAATCTTACTTATGGTGATAAGTAAAAATCATCTGATCCATCAAAATAATCTAAATTAGCATCACACCAAGCTTTTGTTGGCTCTTTACCCGCTCCAAAAGTTTCAGTAAGATTTATTATAAAAACCCCATCAGAGTAACAATCTATTATAGAATCTGTTTGATTGTACCCTGCTGTTGCAATAGTAAGTTTTGGAGTTGTAACACTAGGTATTGTAACTCTATTACTTAATTTTTTCCAGGTGTTATAGATCCCTCCAGAATTTCCTATACTTGCAAACCAATTATTAGTTGAATTGTATATCAATGTTATATCGGAGTAGCATACACCGCTTCCAGCATTAACAAGATATATCCAAACACTGGCATAATAAATATGGTCTGCAGTTACAGTAATCAAATCAGTTGGAGACGAATAAGTTCCCTTATTAATAGTAGAATACTGGCCTCCATTGAGATTTCTAGCAGAATTATTCCCAAACTTCTTTTGATTTGAAGAAATACTAATGCTGGTAGAATAGTTCCAATTATTAGTCCCATTTTCAAAACTACCATTTGTAACTAAATTAGTTAATCTGTATATAGGAATTACTGTATCACTTGCACATATGCACTTACTCTTTTCCCTTGACTTGTTTCTGCATCCGTATTTGCTATTACTGCAGTCCATGTACTATTATTACTTGATACATATGTCGTATTGCTATAATATGTTCTTCCATCTGACCAATAATGCCATACTCCTATTTCATCTAAGTTATAAGACTGAGTTAAATCTACTGTTATACATTGTAATGAGTCACTTACAGAAGCTTCTGAATAATTTGCACTAGTAATATCCCCATCTGTTATTCTGCTGTATGGATTACCTGAAAATTCCGAAACTGTCCCTGTCACTGTTTTTTCGTAAGCGACATTTATTCCGTTATATATTGCCTGCAGTTCTACCCAATGATTAGCTGTATTTGCTGTGCTCCCATTCACACAATCCTTTATATATCTTACATTGTTTAGTTTTGTATTTATTCTTGCTGGATTGTTTGCTCCTACATATGTTATTATAGCTTTCCCATTTCCAGAATTTACTCCTACTTGCATTTCTCCATTTATAAAATATTTACCACTGTAATGTTTTGTGTTATTTGTTGGAGTAGTCGAAGATGCACTTGTTATTGCATTCACTCCTGAATATCCACTTATAAATGATGAACCCCCACTTCCGCCGGAATCTGAGTTTAATCCCTTATATCCTCCATAATATCCACCCCCTCCTGCTCCTCTATCATATTCTCCAGAATTAACAGATTGCCCTATTCCAAAAGCATTTCCCGATATTTGAGTAGCTCCGCTTACGGTTTCGTTTAAATTATTAAATGAACTCCCTCCAATAAGGTTGCCTCCGCTTCCCCCCATACCTAGTCTATATCCATCTTCTCCGCTACCCCCTCCTGCTGCAACCATTATTCGACTTGCCAAACTCTCAGAATTACTCCATGTGCCACTAACCAAACGAACGTCAGTAGCTCCTCCACCTCCGTATAGACTAGAATAAGTATAATCAGGAACTCCTCCCCCATTAAAAGAAATATTATTGCTTGGACTATAACCGGAATTTCCGACATAAATATACATATTATCGCCTCCAGTTAAAAATATTTCCCCAGAAGTATATCCTCCCTTACCTCGCAACGAAGTAGATCCTCCACCTCCCGCTCCCCATAACTCTATTTGGTGCCATCCTGTATACTCCGCTGTGAATTCTTGGTAGTTCCCTGTGTAGGTGTATTCCTTAATTAATTCAGGGATAGAAGTAGGAGTAGCTCCCGCAACAATGCTATGTAAGCCACTACTATCTTCTGGATAATAATAAGCTACTGTGTTTACAAAGCCATAAACAGATTGGCCTATAGCTTCGTTAGATATATCTTCTTCAGCCCATAACAAAACATTTATTATTTTGCTTTGCCCAGACTCTAAAATAAGATTTTTTAAAACTGCATACTCTTCTTCTCCGTATTCTATTACTGTGTAATCACTCTCTGTTGATTCTTTAAATGCTATTTTCATATTATTGTAATTTAAATTTATATCAAAAGGATTTTTTAAATTCATATATATATATACTTCTAAATTTACTGTGCCTGTATTTTTTGCTATAAATGAATATGGAGAGAGAGCTAATCCCTCGCTGTCATTCATTGGGTAAATTTCTAAATTTATATATGGGATTCCCACATTTTCAATTACACCCGCACAGCTTGAATCTGTACACATTTCAAAAGATAAATCTCCCAACTCAACTGTACCCAATTCACTTCCACCTACTGTCATATATATTGCATATGTAACACCAAAAAATATTGTTGTTATTAACAGTACCGATATAATTGTTATTATTAGTTCTCTTTTTATTAATTTCCTAAGATTCATTTTTTCTCCTGCTAGTTTATTTTATTTTACAATAAATAGTCGCCAAAATCAATGCAAGGGTCTACAATATATTAAAACATATAAAAAATAAATCTGCTAAATTATAGCAAATTTTATTTTTATATTTTTGTCTTTTTTTAAATTACTACTCCATATATAGTAATAATATTTAATTGTTTCTTTAAAATCCAGTTTTCTTTCCTCTATTTTAAAATAAATATATTCATCATCTGAATTATCATATAAGGATGATAATCTGTTTACTTCAACTCCATTTGAAAAAAATATATCATCATAATTTGTGCCTGCTTTTAATAGTAAATATATACTATATATATCGGCATTATCCCTATATGATGTTGCCAACAGAAAATTCCTTTCTCTAATTGCCTCTTCATACGTTTCAGAAAAAACATATTTTTTTCTATTGCTTATTACAATCTCATCCGCTCTTCCATGAATATAATGATTTGAAATTTTAGCATATGTTGGGTTTCCCATGTATTCCCAAAGCGGAATACTTGATATTAAAAATATTATTACTAAAATGATTTCTAATAAAAAATTCCTAATGCTTCTATTAATACTTTTCATAAAACCCCCATATAAAAAAGTGATAGTATTATATCACTTTAGTCCCTATCTGTCCATTATTTTAGTTAGATTTATTCATCATCATGAGTTTCTGGAATATAAATAATCTCTTCAATTACTGTGCTTTCATTTAAATTTTCTTGGCTAACATCCTCATTTGTTTTAACAATGTCTTTTGCATTATAAGATATCTCAGTAGTTTCTTCTTCTAAAACGATTTTTTCCTCTTCTTTTTCTACCGGCGGATTATCTACTTTATTTGAAACTTCATTTAAATTTAATGGGAATTCTCCATTATTATTTGTTTCTCCTTCGTATATATCTGCGGTAGTACCTATATTAGTATCTACCCCGGGTTTATCTTCCTGTTTTTGATAAGCAATTATTTTTTGCTTTATAATTATTAACTTAATAATTTTGTAAATATCATATGAAATTATAGCTAAAGCCGGAATTAAAATAGCAATTATCCAGCCTCCTTTGCTCCCAAGAAAAAATTGTACTCTTCCTAACTGGGGAATCTTGAAATAGACTTTTCCTACTATCCTACCTTGAAAAATAACTTCTCCATCTATTTCAGGGTTAGCATCTCCTTTGGTTTTATAATAAAATTCATTGCCATTTTGTACAATCTGAGCAACTCTATGGGTAATAGTAATACCATTTCTATCTGGGTTATCAGAATGAAAAGTTATTACATCTCCAATTTTTATTTTTGATGGCTTTGTTTTAATCGCCACCACAACATCATAAACTTTAATATTAGGAGTCATACTAGGACTTATAATAGTAAACAGATTTATTGGTGGATCAGCTTTTTTGCTTTGAGCTACTTTAGATGTTACAAATACAAATAATAATGATAATCCGCAAACTATTAATATTGTTAATAATGTATAGCTTATTATCTTGACCAAATATTTCAAAATCCCTTTTAATTTTTCCATCTATTATCCCTTTCAATCCTCATAAACACTTCCACCAGTTGTATATTTTTTTGTTTCAACCGACAATTTTCCAGCAAAAGATTTATTTTGATTATAATTCTGATTACTGTCCATTTCATTAAGTCCGATTGTAAAAACATAGGTATGTAAATCTCCTCCAGAATTTAAAACTCCTGAGCCAATATTGTGCTTGCCCTCTCTAGGGACAGAGTCGGAGATGTCACTCACAACTATCCCATCATTATTACTACTTCCACTTATGGTATAGGTAAACTCATTTTCATATTGATAAATAAATGTATTAGCTGTAACAGTCAAATATATAGTATAGTCTATAACCGCTGTATTTCCGACTGACTCTATTGTAAAGGTTTTTGAAATTCTCTCTTCCTCTTCCATGGGATATATATTCCTTGCATCAATTTCATCACCATCTAGAAATGTTACGGTACCTAAATCAACAACATTTACAATCATGCTTGAAGCTTTTTCATTTCCGCTTACAACAACATTAAAGAAAGCATATGTTATTCCAAACATAGCCAATATAAATAAAAGTACAGTAATGATTGATAAAAATAAAGTTTTATTAATATCATTTACATTCAGGTTTTTCATACTATACCCCTATTATTAATTTTAACAAAAAAGTAAATATATTACAACGACATATTTACTTTAAAAAACTAATCGGCAGGTTCAGACCACACAGCTCCACTTGAAGTGTATCTGATACTATCATCAACTTCTACTCTTATTTTTCCAATAAAATTTAGTCCCTGAGCATCATTTTGATTAGAATTATTCTCTATTAAACCAATTCTATAAGTATACTCATGAGTATCATTACCGTACAGTGTTCCTGTAAAAATCGGAGCAGAACTTGATGGAGAAGAAACAGTAGTTGAAGATAATTCACCTAATATTGAATATTCACTTAAACTTGTTTTTGAACTAGATATTATCTGATGTCTAAATTCAGCTATATTTTTGGGTGAAAATTCATTAATAGTTTGATCTAGATACACATTATAAACTATGCCAACTTCGACTTCACCCGAAGTGTTTTTTATGTAAAATGTTTTTTCTATATAATCTCCAGGATATGCCTCTTCTATATTAATTTCCTGTCCATCCTCAAACACTACTTGACCCAAAAACGCGGTTCTCACAATTACACTCGATGCATTTTCATTTCCTCTTACTGAAATTGTAAAGTATGCAAATGTTGCTCCCACGACAGCAAAGAATAAAGTGGCAATAGAAATAATTATTAATATTGTTGTTTGTTTTTTATTCATTAACTTCTATCCTTCCTTTATTATTTTAAATTATATATTGACCTATGGATATGCTACCCAACCGCCAACACCAGCACCTCCACTAGATGCATCCCAAGTACGTTTTCCTTGTCCAGGAGCAAGTTCAACAAATAATTTACCTCTAAATTTCTTACCTTGAGCAGCATTTTGATCTCCGCCAGTTTCTTTAAATTTTATTGTAAAGGTATATGAATGAGTGTCAGTTCCTTTTAATACTCCGGCACTGCTCAATGTTGTTTTACCTAATGTAGCAGGGACAACCTGATCAGTCAACGTTATTACTGTTCCGCTATGATTTGATGATCCACTTATTGAGTAAACAAATTGGCTAGCCGCTACGGCTGTTAAAGTATTTTCTGCAACATCTAATTGAATCATATATGAAATTTCTCCGGTTGCATTTGGTTGTGTATTTGCTATAGTAAATGTTTTTGAAGCGCTCCATCCCGGATATATATCACCAACACTTATTTCATTTCCATCTGTAAAAACAACATTACCTACAGTAGCAGTCTCTACTGCAATGCTATTAGCATTTTCATTTCCTTGAACTGTAATGCTAAAATACGCAAATGTTGCTCCTACAATCGCTACTAATAAAGTGGCAACTCCTACTATCGACAGAAAAATTGATTGACCTCTTTGACTTTCCATCCTTTCTTTCACCTCCTTTATAATAATATTCTATCAGTATTATTATAACTTTTCAACCTATTTTTT
>CAZBKY010000039.1:0-6456 GCA_964492595.1 uncultured Muribaculaceae bacterium | reverse complement strand
TTTTTGATTTCAAAGTTACCTGGTAAAACAGCTCCGATTAAAGAAACAATTACCTTCAAACCTTTTCTTACATTAGGTGCCCCACAGACTATTTGAAGCACTTCTTGCCCAACATTGACTTTGCATACATTTAAATGATTGGAATCGGGATGAGACTCGACCTCCAACACTTCACCAACGACTAAATTAGGAATATCAATTCCACCACTTATTCCTTCAACATTCACTCCAATATTAGTAATTTTATCGGCAAGTTCTCTTAAGTCTTCTTTTTCTATATTTATATAGTCTTTAAGCCAATTAGTACTTATTTTCATATTTATTCCTCCCTTGCATCCATACCTTTAACTCTTAAGTCATTGGTATAAAATGCTCTTACATCTTTTATTCCGTATTTAATCATTGCAAGTCTTTCAATACCAAAACCAAAAGCATATCCAGTATAAATCTCTGGGTCATATCCACCATTTTTTAATACATTTGGATGTACCATACCAGCTCCAGCTACAGTAATATAACCAGTTCCCTTGCATATAGGGCAGCCTCTACCTTTACAGTTAAAGCATTTTATATCAAATTCCACACTTGGTTCCGTAAAAGGATAGAATGATGGTCTAAATCTGCTTTCTGAAATTCCAAAAAGTTCCTTGGCTATCATTTCCATTGTTCCCTTTAGATTTGCTAAAGAAATATTTTTATCAATAACAAGTCCTTCCATCTGCATAAACTGATGAGAATGAGTCGCATCATCATTATCTCTTCTATAATTTTTACCAATTGCTATCATTCTGATTTGAGTTTTATTTTTATTATCCAGCATAGCTCTTATTTGAACAGGACTGGTATGACTTCTAAGCAACAAATCTTCTGTTATATAAAATGTATCTTGAGCATCTCTTGCGGGATGTCCTTTAGGTAAATTAAGCATTTCAAAATTAAAGTAGTCACTCTCCACTTCGGGTCCTTCTAATATATCAAAACCCAATGATATAAACATACTCTCAAGTTTTTCAATAAACTGCTCTAGCAAGTGAGAGGATCCAGTATTTAAATTAACTCCTGGCATTGTGACATCAATTTTCTCATTGTTTAGTTTTTCATTAATAATGGATGCTTCAAGTTTTTCTCTGCAACTATCCAAATAATTTGTTAAATTATTTTTGAAATCATTTATAACTTTACCAAACTCACTTTTCTCTTCGTTGGGTAATTCTTTCATTTTCTCTAAATATGATTTAATAATGCCATTTTTGCCTAGATATTTTACTTTTATATCTTCAATTTCCTTAATTGTTTTAAATGAATTATTTTTAATTTCATCATAAATTTTTTCTAATTCCTCTTTCATTCTTTCCTCCTAAAAATAAAAACCTTACAAATTATAAGGACGAATTACCGCGGTACCACCTTAATTCATAAAGTTATTATGCTCTTTAAATAAGTTAACGCCTTATATACGAAGTCTTTTTTATTAAAGGTGAATTCATAAATACAGGTTCATTAGTTTACACCATCCACTAACTCTCTATAAAACTTAAATATTTATTACTTGTTCTTTAAAGACTATATAAATTATATCAAATATAAATTTAGAAGTAAAATTTATTTACTTTGATTTACCTTGATTTTGACTATCATCAGGCTCTGGTTTTATTTTTTCAAGTTCTTCTTTATAATCAGAACCTCTCCTAAAAAATAAAGCTTCTATATAGTCTCCTCTTTTAAACCAGGAGTATCATATAAAACTTCTTTAGGTAAGTTTAACTTTCTTATTACATTTTGTATGCACTTCTACTAATATTTATTATTTCTCTTTCATAAACATATTTTAACATAATTAATTTTTCAAGTAAACTATACAGTAGTTAATTCTTTTTCTTTATCTTTATATTTTTCTTCTACTGTATCATTATATTTATCAATTAATTTCTGAACTATTTCTAAATAGATTTTTTCTTCGTTTTCACTAAATTCCTGTTTTTTAATCCAGTTGTTGGTATCTTGTCTTACATTCCTTAAAGCAATTCTCGCCTCTTCTGACATATCCTTAACCTGTTTAACATAAGTTTTTCTTGTTTCCTCTGTTAAAGCAGGTATAGTTAGTATTAACATTTCCCCATTATTGGTGGGTGCTATACCAAGCTCTGCTTCATAAATAGATTTTTCCATCTCTTTTAATGCTGATTTATCAAATGGCTTAATAAAAAGCTGTCTAGCCTCTGGAATAGACACTGTAGCAAGAGACTGAATTGGAGTTGGCACTCCATAATAATTAACCATAATGCCATGCAGAATATTAGGATTTGCCCTTCCTGCACGAACAGTAGTAAATTTAGACTCTAAGTTTTCTATAACTTTATCCATTCTTATTTTCACTTCATTTTCATCGAACATAATCCCATCTCCTTTAATATAAATATTATATCAGTAATATTATATTTTTTAAATAAAATAATTTAACAAAAAACTGAAATTCAATCTTTCAGTTTTACTTAATCTACAAATTTGGTCTTCATCATTTTTGAAACATATATATTTGTAAATAAATATTCAAATATGCCTAAAATAAAAAATTATTATTTTTATCTTATCCTTTGGAAATCTTGAATAGCATCTTCTTCAAAAGAATCATCGTATGTAGAATCTATTATTCCTCGTAGAAATTGTATTCTAGAAAATGTTGATCCTAAAATTAAATCTGAATCTATATATGCTGATGTCCTTATTGTAGTTAATACTTCCTCAGAAAAAATTGTTTCTACTAATTTACGAACCGCCTCTTTAGTTAAACCTTTTCCTGTCAACAATTTGATTTTCATATCATCAGATAACTCAGATAAAGAATAAGTCTGATTGTTAACAAAAATATAATCATTTGATATCATTTTATACACCCCTTTCAAATAATAAAGTATTATACCACTATCACTTAAATAAATCAACCTTATTCAACTGATTTTAAAGATTCTACCATATCAATTCTTCTTAAAGCTCTATTTATTATAAGTTGAACTATAAAGGAAAATACAATTGTTGTTACTCCCGATAATATAAAACTAACCCACTTAATTTCTTTTAAAAACATTATATTATCTGTTTGAGCAGTCATCATAACAAATCTATGTAAAAATACTCCTAATATTAAACCCGCGATTATCCCCATAAGGGTTAAAACTATTGATTCTCTATATATGAAAGCCGATACTTCACTATTATTAAATCCAAGTACTTTCAAAGTGGCTATTTCTCTTTTTCTTTCGCTTACATTTATAATAGTCAGATTATAAAGTACTACAAATGCAAGCATCCCCGCACAAACCAGTATTAAAATTATTATTTTATTTAAACCGGATACAAAACTCTCAAAAGTGTAAGCTATATCATCTGTATAACTTACCATCAATATATTATGTTCTGTAAGTGGCATATACCCATCAATTTTACCTTCAGCAATTATAGTATTATATTTAATATCTCTCCCAAATATTTCATTATAATATTCTTTATTAATATATATATAATGAGATACATAATTTTTGACTACATCATTTACATGAAGAAAATATAATTCATTGTCACTGTTTCTTATACTTATTATATCACCTTTTCCTGCATTTAACTGCTCTGATAATTGCTTTGTTATTATAACTCCATCATTTTTAAGTCTAGTTTTTTTATTAGTTATTGAACTTGTCATATTTATAAAATTATAAAGTTTGTCATCATCAGAGGAAATGACTACATAAACATCTCCTGTTTTATCATCATAATTATAAGTATAAGCATTTTGATTTATCAATAATGGATTTTTAATGTTATTATCATCAAATATATTTATTAAATATTCAGACAATTCTATTTCTTTCTCATCTAAAATAAACATGGAATCATATTTAAATATATCCTCATACTGAAGTTTAGATATAGTATTTATACTGTCATTTAATCCCATTCCTGTTAAAAGAAGAGCAGTACACCCTGCGACTCCAAGTACAGTCATTATTATTCTTTTTTTATATCTGAATAAATTTCTAATTGTTATTTTCCACATAAAATTTAATTTATCCCAAATAAATTTTATATTTTCTAAAAATACTTTCTTACCAGATTTAGGAGGCTTTGGTCTTAATAAATTAGATGGAACTTCTTTAAGTTCTTTATAACAGGCAATAACTGTTACTACAACTGCAAGAATCATAGTAACTCCTATAACAAGGCTAAATGGAAGCGGACTAACTATTGTTATTAATTTAGGTACATAGTATCTTGATAAGAAAACTCCATAAATTATTTTAGGAATAATGCTGTATCCTATGGTAAGCCCAATAGTTAAACCCAAAATTCCTGCAATAAAAACGTAGATTAAATATCCCATTATAATTTTTGATTTACTGTACCCTATAGCTTCTAAAATTCCTATTTCCATTCTTTCTTCTTCAATTAGTCTTGATAATGCATTTGAACTCATTAACATACCTACAAGAATGAAAAATATTGGTAGAACTCTTGCAATAGCATCAACTTTGATGATATCCTCTTTGTAATTGATATAGCCACTGTTATCTGTTCTATCAAGTAAATACCATTTAGGCTTTTCTATTTCGCTTATTTCTTTTTTAGCATCATTTATTTTCTGATCAGCTTCATTTTCTGATTTTTTTAATTCTGATATTCCCTTATTATATTGATCATATCCATCATCTATTTTCAATTGATTATCTGCAATTGTTTTTTGGAAAGATGCATACTCTTTATCTAGCCTATCCACTCCATTATTTATTTCCTCAAGGTTATTTTTTAATTCCAGTAATGTGTTATAAACCATCTTTAGATTATCTATTTGAGTTTTTAATTCAATATATTCACTGCTAGTTTTTTCATAAGAAGATAGCTGATTATTTAAATTATTTATAGTGTTATTTAAAGATGTTAAATAATCAGTTATATTGGACTCAGTTAATTCATATTCTTTTAAAACATTCAATATATTGGATTTATTATCATTTAAAATTTTATATTGATTTTCAAATTGACTTTTTACCAAAGATTTTTCATCATTTAACTTTCCCTGAGAATCATCTAAACTATTTTTAGAATTCTTTAGTTTTTTACTAGCATCTGACAATTTTTCGTTTACTTCTTTTCTTATATCAACAATTTTATTATTTGCCTCTTTCAATATTTCTTCATATCTTATAGTTTCTCTAATGGGCTTTAACTTAACTAATTCTTCATTTAGTAAAGTTAATTCATTTTGGTAATCTTCATAATATGAATTCATTTGTTTTGTGTTTTGTGCTATAACATATATTTCCGTATAGTACTCGGATACAAATACTTCTTTATTTACAAAAATAAAAGAAATCAGCTTTCCATTGCCAACATTTGATATTCCCTTTTCATCTCTTATATATAATGGAGATTTAATAGTTCCAACAACAGTGCATTTGTTTATATTAATATATTTTGTTATATCCTTGGCATCAAAGTCAATTTTGTCTCCTACAGAATAATTATAAACATCAGCAAGACACTCGGTATTTTTTTTAGGCATTCTTCCTTGAATTATCTCTACATTGTTTACATCCTTTTCTAAAGCATGAATTCTAATGGATTTTCCTTCTGACAATACATCTATTGAATAGCTTGGTATAACTTTTCCAGCATTAGTTATTTCTCTTATAGACTGTGCATCTCCCTTTGTTAGTCCATATGAACTGATTATTTTATAATCCATAAGATTATATTTATCATAATAATTATCTGCAGTGTAAAGCATACTTGCACTGAATTCTCTTAAACCTATAAATACACTGATTCCTAAAGCAATAATAAACATTATTGAAAGAAATCTTCCAATAGAATTAAATATTTTTTTAAAAGTATTTTTAAATAACAATTTCATTACCAGGTAATTTCTCCTATATCTACAGGATTTTTATTTACAATTACTTCTTCGACCATACCATTTTTCATTTTGATAATTTTATCAGCCATACCCGAAATTACAGAATTATGGGTAATTATAACTACAGTCATACCATAATTCTTACAGGTATTCTGCAAAACTTCCAACACTTTTTTACCTGTTTTGGAATCTAGTGCTCCAGTAGGCTCATCACATAACAAAATTTTAGGATTCTTCGCAAGGGCTCTTGCTATCGCAACTCTTTGCTGTTCTCCCCCAGATAATTGTGAAGGAAAATTATTCATTCTATCTTTAAGCCCTACTTTTTTCAATACTTCTGTTGAAGATAAGGCATTTTTACATATTTGACTTGCCAGACTAACATTTTCTAAAGCGGTTAAATTTTGTATTAAATTATAAAACTGAAACACAAAACCTATATCATATCTTCTATATTCAACTAAATCTGATGATTTATATTTAGCTATATCTTTATTGTCAACCATAACTTTACCAGAATCGCTCTTATCCATTCCGCCAAGTATATT
>CAZBKY010000038.1:0-7093 GCA_964492595.1 uncultured Muribaculaceae bacterium | reverse complement strand
TTTGGATTTGTTAACGGAATAAAATCTATACCATTATATGCAGTTTTCTGTATAAGAGATAATTAGGAAAAGGGGGAGTATTTGGTTGTGAACAGGATAGAGATTGATGAGTTTTCATATCTTTCAATTGATAAAAAAAATACAAGCAAGGATATAAAATAATCTGGCTTTGATGAAAAAAATTCTAAAGTGCGGATTTGTGTGTGTTATAAATTGTTGATTTACAACTCTACATTATGATATATATTGCTTACATCATCTATTTCGCTTAATAAATCTAATGCTTTTTTAAACTTATCTAATTCTTCTTGTTTAAGACTTATTTTATCTTTGGCATATTTTGATATTTCTTCTATCTCTATTTTTTTGTTTGGAAATTTTATTTCTATAACTTTCTTAATTTTATAAAAGTCTTGAGGTTCACCATATATCAATAAAATATCGCCATCTTTTTCAATATCTTTTAAATCAATTTCCTCGTTAAACAAAGCTTCCATAATTTCATCTTCATTAACATCCTTTATTCCCAAAACAGATAAATGGTCGTACATGAATGAAACCGCACCCATAGAGGCTAGCTTTAATTCAGTTTTATTGAATACCGCTTTTATCAAGGATAAACTTCTATTAACATTGTCAGTTAAACATCTAATTATTAAATTACTTCCACCCAAACCGAAAGCTTCATACTCGCATACTTCATAGTTTTCAGTAATTCCTTTTTTTACTTTATCGATATTTCTATTGATAACATCTAAGGGAACCTGTTCTTTCTTGGCCTTTTCAATAATTCTTTTAAGTTCAAGATTATTTACTGGATCAGGATTAGACTTGGCAGATTGGTATATCTCTTTCGCATAAATAGAATATAACTTTGATTTCATAGCAGCAGTTTTAGCCATAGATGCCGCTCTTACTTCATGTGCTCTTCCCATATTTTCACTTCCTTTTTTTAATTTAGAGGTTTTCGTAAATTTATTCTACTATATTTTATGTAATAAAAAAAGATAAATAAATGTTGAAACCGAATTTTTTTGATATAATATATAATGGAGTGTACAAAATGAGAAGTAAATTAAAAAATTTTTATTGGTTTTTATTCCTTATTATTTATTTAGAAACGGTATACAAAATATTCATATTTAATACTTCATTTAATTGGGATTATTTATATTTGATACTATTTAGTCTTCCAATCGCAGTACTTTTTTATATAATATGCAATTTATATAATGAAAAGCTTAATAGAATATTTGTTATAATTCTCACCTTTTTAATAATATTTATATTTGGAGCACAGATTGTTTATTATAATTTCTATCAATCTGTATTTTCTATATTTTCTATAATGAATGGAACAAAACAGGTCGCACAGTTTACTGATTATATTTTAAAAATGATTTTAGGAGTATGGTATATTATAACTATATTGCTTATACCTTTTACATTTTTTGTAATTTTTAATAAAAAATTTTATGGATTCAAACGACTTCGCTTTAAATCAGTAATTATTTGGTTATGTGTGCTTGTTTTTCTTTATGGAGTCACTTTTCTTGCAATTAAGATTGACAATAAGGGAGCTTATTCATTAAATAGATTACATTATGGTACTCATGCTCCAGTGATAGCCACTAAAAAAATGGGACTTCTTACAATGAGCAGATATGACATTACTAGGTTTTTGTTTGGTTTTGAAGAAAAACCTTACATAGAGGTTGGAAAAAGCGAAAAAATAGAGGAAATTATTGTTAAATATAATAAATTAAATATAGATTTTGATAATTTAATTGCTAACGAGAAAAATGCAACAATTAAAAATATGCATGAATATTTTAAAAGTCTTGAACCAACAACGCAAAATGAATATACAGGTATGTTTAAAGATAAAAATTTAATTTTTATAACTGCTGAGGGGTTTGATACTTTAGCGATTAATGAAACTTTAACTCCTACATTATATAAACTTGCGAATAATGGCTTTGTATTTAAAAATTTTTATCAGCCACTTTTCCCTGTCAGTACATCTGATGGAGAATATATGAATATGACTTCTTTAATACCTAAAGAGGGAATTTGGAGTGCCTACAGATCTAGTAAGATATCTATGCCTTTTGCTATAGGGAATATGTTTAAAGCAATCGGGTATAAGACTAATGCATACCACAATCATAATTATAGATATTATGATAGGCATTTATCTCACCCTAATATGGGATTTAATTATAAAGGATGTGGTAATGGTTTAGAGAAATTAATGAATTGTAAGATATGGCCTGAAAGTGACCGTGAGATGATGCAAGTCACTGTGAATGATTACATTTATAATATAGATAATGGCTCCGAGCAAGTTTCAACTATGATAGATGATATTATAAATGAAGAAATAAAAAATCCTCAGCATTTTGCAACTTATTATATGACAATTAGTGCTCATTTGAATTACAGCAAAATGGGAAATAACATGGCAAGAAGAAATTGGGATGCAGTTAAAAACCTACCTTACAGTGATGCTGTTAGAGCATATATCGCAAGCAATATAGAATTTGATAAAGCAATGGAATATTTACTAAGTGAATTAGAAAAAGCAGGTATATTAGATGATACTTTAATTGTGATTTCTCCCGATCATTATCCTTATGGTCTTAAAAATGAAAGAAAAGAAATGAGTAGTATTCTAGGAGTTGATAGAACTGATAAGTTCGAAAACTATAGAACCACTCTTATAATGTATAATTCTAAATTAGAAACAACTGTTGTTTCTAAATATGCAAGCAGTATAGATATTTTACCGACTGTTTATAATTTATTTGGTTTAGATTTTGATTCAAGACTTTTAATGGGAAGAGATTTGCTTGGTAATGATGAAGAAGGGCTTGTAATATTAAATGACAGAAGCTGGATAACCGATAAAGGTAATTATAATTCTATAAAAGATGTGTTTACAAGATTTAATTCGGAAGAAGAAATTTCCGAAAGATACGTTGAAGAAGTTAATAACAAAGTATATCAAAGATTTACTATGTCTTCTCTTATTTTGACCAATGATTATTACAGTCATTTAGGGGATTGGAAATGAAAATATTAAAAAATGATATCAATTTAAGAGATACTTTATTAAGCGGTCAATGTTTCAGGGTAATTGAAGAGGAAAATCATAGTTTCACTGTTATTTTAGAAGATAGAGTAGTGAATATAAAGGAAACAAAAAAATATTTAAACGTAAAATCCAATAAACTTGATAATTTGAAAGAGGTAGTTATAAACTTTCTTGATTTAAAAAGACCTTATGAAGAAATAAATAAGTACTTAATTTTTAGAGATGAAGAAATAAAAGAAATAGTATCTTTATGTAAAGGGTATAAAATATTAAATCAGCCTAAATTAGAGATTATGATAAGTTATATAATAAGCCAAAATAATTCTGTAAAAAATATTTCGCGTTCTATAGAAAAAATATCTTCTCATTATGGTAAAAAAGTAAAATTTAATGATAAAGAATATTTTTTATTTCCAGAGCTTAAAAATATAATTGATTTAAAAGAAGATGACTTTAGAAAATTAGGTGTAGGATTTAGAGCTAAATATTTAGTTAATATTTTAGATAAGTTAAAAAAAGATGAATATTTTCTAACTAAAATAAATAAATTCAGTACAGAAAAAGCAATGAAAAGACTCATGGAAATAAAAGGTATTGGTATGAAAGTAGCTTCCTGTATTTTAATGTTTTCATATGGGAGACTCGATGTATTTCCAATAGACACTTGGGTAAAAAAATATTATAATAACAAAGATGAAAAAGAAATTAAAAAAATTACATTCACTAAATATGGCCTATACTCGGGACTAGCTATTCAATATATATTCCATTATGAAAGAAACAAAAAGGATTCTTCAAAAAGATCTTCAGAAACTTTAGAGACAATTTTATAACAAAGATATGAAAAAACCAATCATTTAGAGATTGATTTTTTTATTTCATTTATTTTATCTACCTTTTCCCATGGATATTCATTCCATCCAAAATGTCCAAAAGCTGCAGTTTTTAAATATATTGGAGTATCTAAATTCAATTCTTTAACTATTTTTGAGGGTCTAAAATCAAATACTTTTTTGATAACATTCAATATTTCATCTTCATTAATAGTATTTGTATTATAAGTATTAATATAAAGACTTACAGGGTTAGCGACTCCAATGGCATAGGCCACTTCAATTTCACATTTTTTAGCCATTCCTGAAGCAACTATGTTTTTAGCTACATATCTAGCATAATAGGATGCACTTCTATCTACTTTAGTGTAATCTTTTCCACTAAATGCACCTCCGCCATGACCGCAGGCTCCTCCATATGTATCAACTATAATTTTTCTTCCAGTAAGTCCTGAATCTCCGGCCGGACCTCCAATTACAAATCTGCCTGTTGGGTTAATGAATATTTTTGTGTTTATATCTATATAAGATTTATCA
Organism: uncultured Muribaculaceae bacterium; assembly: GCA_964492595.1. Taxonomy (GTDB): domain Bacteria; phylum Bacillota_I; class Bacilli_A; order RF39; family UBA660; genus CAYNFP01. The sequence goes on along the minus strand of CAZBKY010000038.1, from coordinate 2,626 downwards.
ATCACTTCATCAATAACATTCTTTTTAATTTTTTCTTTTAATTCTTCTAAAGAAACATCAGGACTATGCTGAGTAGATATAACGATTGTATCTATTCTTTTAGGAATATCATCGATATATTCAAATGTTACCTGAGTTTTTCCATCCGGTCTCAAAAATGGCAAAGTTCCATTAATTCTTACTTCATTTAGTTTTTTTGCGAGTTTATGTGCAACAATAATTGGGGCTGGCATAAGTTCTTCTGTTTCATCAGTAGCATATCCAAACATCATCCCCTGATCTCCAGCGCCTCTTTCCTCTTCACTACCATTTTTAGTTTCAAGAGAATTATCAACTCCTAAAGCTATATCTTCTGACTGTTTGTTCATTTCAACAGTAATTCTGCAATTTTTCCCATTAAACTCTAACTCATCGTTATCATAACCAATTTTTATTATCGTGTCTCTGACAACTTTTTCTATATCAACTATCGCTTTACTGGTAATTTCTCCCATAACAAGAACTCCTTTATGAGATATTGCAGTTTCACATGCCACCCTGGAATATGGGTCTTGTTTTAAGTGAGCATCTAAGACTGCATCTGAAATTTGGTCACATATTTTATCGGGATGCCCATTTGTAACCGATTCTGATGTAAATAATTTTTTCATAATATCCTCCTTCATTTTCCTTAAAAAATACCTAGGAAAAATCCTAAGTATTGATAATATTCATGATATTTCTCATCTTTCGGATTTATCCGCAGGATTTAGCACCACACCATTTTTAGTAGGTTGCTGGGTTTCACAGGGCCTATTCCCTCCGCCACTCTTAATAAGGTAAAATTTATTTACTAATACAATTTTAGTATAAAGCTTTATTTAAGTCAATGCTTTTTAAATTAAAAAAATATTTCATTTTTTTTGCATTAAGACTTAAAGTTGTTGCAAAGCCACCATATAAATTATTTAAGGGTTGTATCTCATTAAACGGATTAATTGCCCCATTTAAAATCAAGTAACCATTATCACATGTAAATACCCCTTTAGAATATTTTGGAAAAATATTATTCTGAGGGCCAATTATTCCTCTGCTACTTGGCATGTCATATAAGAAATTTGGTATAAGACCATTATGATAATGGCCTGAAATCATAAAATCAAAATAGGCAAAAAATTCGTGAAAATCCACCAAAGCTCTACAAGCATGACTTAACAATATTCTTATATATCCATCTGATGCTGTCGAATCCTTTTCTATTAATTTTGATAACTCTTCATAATATAAATTCGCATCTTCATTTACTTTTTCATAAAATTCAAAAGAGTTTGTTAATCCATAAAAGGCCAATTGATGTTTATTATGGATAAATATTTCATTATCTAGAAATATTGAATTTGTATAATTCAATATAATTTCTTTTAATTTATCCTTGTTGTCATATTTCCATTTTCTGTTCTCTAAATACATAGTGTCATGATTACCTTTTATAATAATTAATTTTACACCCGAATTTATAAAAGAATTCAATATATTTAAAAAAAATATTAAATCTGCATTATCCAAGTGAGAAGTATCGTTTATTAAATCTCCATTTATACATATAAAATCAAATTTTTTGTTAAACTTTATCAAATAACATATAAGATTACTAACATTTTTAGACTCACTATCTTTTGTAAGATGTAAATCTGATATAATCAAAATATTATTTTCAACATCTATGTTCGCATAAAAGCCTAAATCATTTATTTTCATAAAACCCGCCTCTTTCTTTAACATAACAAATATGTAAATAGTATATCATTTGATAAGAATTTTTCAATAGTTTGTTGTTAAAGCATCAAGTTTATTATATAATTATAAAGAAAATGAGGATATATGAAAAATAAAATCATAATAAAGATAATTGAGATAGTCTTAATAACTCTACTGGTTTTAACAAGTGGAATGATGCTATATTCTTTAATATTATTTAAAAAATTAGAAACATTTTATATGATTTTAGCCTTAATAATTATAATATATATAGGATCGATTCTTGCTTATCTTTTAAACAGATATTATAGAAAAAGAAATATAAAAGGTTTTTTAACTGTTAGCATATTCTCAATTATATTCACAGTATGCTTTGGAAGTGCGGGGTACTTAATTTATAATGTTTACGGAAAATTAGATAATTTAAATAAAAATTATATTACTTATTCTACTGCTTTAATATCTTTTAATAATGATTACGCAGATATTAAAAATATAAAAGATACGAAGATAGGTATTATAAAAAATGAGGAAGATATTGAATTATATATTCTTCCTATGGAACTTATAGAAAAGAATTCTTTAGATGCTAAAAATAAAATAGAAAAATTTAATAGTGTTGTTGATTTAATAAATGCTCTATATAATGGGGACGTTGATTTAATTTTTATAAACGGTAACTATAAAGATTTATTTGAAGGGTTGGAAGAATATTCAGATATTGGGACTAAGTCTATAGAGGTACTTAACTACAGTAGGAAAATGGAAAAAGCTAAAGTTGAAAACGATATAAATTCTTCAAATGTCAAAAAATTAACTGAGCCATTTACTATTTTACTTTTAGGCATTGATTCTGTTAAAGATGGTTTAGAAAAAAACGCAGCATTTA
>CAZBKY010000037.1:0-7347 GCA_964492595.1 uncultured Muribaculaceae bacterium | reverse complement strand
AAAAATTTTATATCACTCAGGTTCTTCTTTCAAAGATTTAGGGAAGAGATGTTTTTCAATAAATTTAATTGAAGATAGTGACATATTAAAAAATTTACTTAATTATTTGAATAGAGGAACATAATCTTTTAAAATACTTTTAAATTTCTTGACATAACATTCAATTTAGTGGTAATATAACTTCAAATTTATTTGAAAGGAGGAAGTATCTATGGGAAAAAAGCTGGTTTATTTAATAAGGAGCTATAAAAGTCTAGAAAGAATAGAAGATGACACTGTAATTGTTTATGAATTTTTTAGCATACCAGATGATTGTGTTTTTGAAGCATATGAAACTCTATATGTGGATCAGTTGAGAGCAATGGGATGTGATTGTGCTTATGGTGATATGAGTGATGCTGAAGAGGATTTTTTAATATTATGGAAAGAAGATGGTACACCATTAGATGTGCCTCTTGAGATAATAATAGAAGAATATAATAAAAAAATGCAAGAAGCAGAAAAAGACTACGCTGGACAAATGACCTCAGAATTGATTATGAAACAGTTATATGATAAATATAAATTTGTAGAATCATTAACTTTAGAAAGATAGCAAATTAAAACACTACTAATTATGGTAGTGTTTATTTTTGCAAATTAATCTAAAAAAGTATTCCTTCGAGTTATTATAAAATTTTTATTGTTATGGTAAAACTTAGCATTGAAAAATGATATCAATAAATGGTAAAATAATTATGTTAGGATGTGGTTATATGTTAGGTACAACTAAACTCTTTGATAAAGAGGAACTGCTTGACAAAAACATAAAAAAAACTCTAAAAAAAATATTTGAAGATTTAGAGGAAAGAGGGTATGATCCCGTAAAACAGATTACTGGATATTTAATAAGTGGAGACCCGGGATATATTTCAAGTTATAAAGAATGTAGAAGCAGAATATTAGAAATGGACAGGAATAGCATTGTAGAATTAATGCTTAAGAGTTATATAAAATGAGATATTTAGGATTAGATTTTGGAAGTAAAACTCTGGGAATCGCGCTTAGTGATGAAACCGCAACAATCGCATCTTCTTTAAAGGTAATTAGATATATTGATACCAGTGAATTAATAAAAGAATTAAAAATAATCATGGGTGAATTTAATATAAAAGCGATTGTACTGGGATTTCCTATAAACATGAATGGTTCTTCAAGCACAAGGTCAGTAGAAACAATTGAGTTTAGAAATAAAATACAAAGAGAATTAAAAATAAAGGTACATCTTCAAGATGAAAGATTTTCAACCGTTGAGGCAGAAAAAATATTAATATCAGGAAAAATAAGAAGAAAAAATAGAAAAAAGGTAATAGACAGTATCGCAGCTACAATAATACTACAGACATTTTTAAATAGAATGAAGGTAAGTCATGAATAATATGGTTTTAGTTGAAAATAAAAGTGGAAGAAAAAAAGAATTCAGAGCTCTTATAAAGTTTATGTGTGAAAAAAACAGAAGATATATTGTATTTACAGATGAAAAAAAATTAATTGATGGCTCACTACATATAATAGTATCTGCAGTTAACAGTAAAAATAAAGTTATAAAGTCAAAACCTACCATTGAAGAAATGAAATATATAGAAAAATTTTTATTAAATTTTTATAAGGAGTCATAATGATTAAAAAAATTAAAGGTTTGAAAATTATAATAATTATAGTATCATTATTAATATTCTTTTTTTTATCTATTGGTATATTCTTTTATTTATCAAGCGCAGTTGATAAAAATGGAAAAAATATAATATTTACTGTTGATGTGGGAGAAACTTATAATTCCATAAGTACAAAATTAAAATCATCTAAACTCATAAGAAGCAGGGTAATATATAAAATATATTTAAAATTTGCGGAACCTTCAAATCTTGAGGCAGGAAATTATAAACTATCTCAAAACATGAATTTAAAAGAATTGATTGAAACATTAAAAAAAGGTGCATCCAATGACAGAGAAACTATAACTATTACTTTTATTGAAGGCAAGAATATGAGATATATCATAAATAAAATAACTGAAAATTTTAATATCAGTGAAGAAGAAATATTAAATATATTAAAAAATAATGATTATTTATCAGAGTTAGCAAATAATCACTGGATAATAAATACTGAAATAAAAGATACAAAAATTTACTATTCCTTAGAAGGTTATTTATATCCAGATACTTATGAATTTTATAAAGATGCCAACATAAATGAAATCTTTGAAAAAATGATAAATAATCTGGAAAGAAAGTTAACTCCTTATAAAGAGGAAATAGAGAGTAGTGGATATTCATTTCATAAAATATTAACTTTAGCATCTATAATAGAACAAGAAGCAGGAAACAGTAATGATAGAAAAGGAGTTGCTGGAGTATTTTACAACAGATTAAAATCAGGATGGAGTTTAGGAAGTGATGTTACCACGTATTATGCTGAAAAAAAAGAATTTGTTGATAATTTATATGCTTCAGAAATAAAAAATTGTAATTCTTATAATACAAGAGCATCTTGTATGGCAGGAATTCTTCCTATAGGGCCAATATGCAACCCTTCAATAGATTCTCTTATTGCATCTATTGAACCTACAAGTCATGATTATTATTATTTTGTAGCTGATCTTTATGGACAAACATATTTTAATAAAACTTCAAGCGGACATACAAAAACTGTGTCAAAATTAAAAAGTGAAGGTAAATGGTACCAATATTAAAATTTTAATAAATATTTAAAGAATAAAATTTAAGATAATGATATACAATATTATAAGATATTTTTAAAATATTAAAATCGAATTTATAAATAAAAAATGGTTTTTTAAAAGAACCATTTGAGTTTATTTTTAATAAAATATTAAATGAAAAAATAAAAATAATGATATCAGAGGTTTCATAAAAATGCTTTTAAAAATATTAAAAAATGATATTTTATAGGGATTGAAATTTCTTGACAAATATATGTTTATGTAGTATCATTATTGGGACAAAGAGGAGATAAAACAAAAATGACAAACAAAGAAATTTTTCTTACAAGTGAAGGATACTTGGAATTAGAAAGTGAACTAAATTATTTAAAACTTGAAAAGAGACCTGAAGTTATGAATTCATTGAAATATGCAAGATCTTTAGGGGATTTATCAGAAAATGCTGAATATGATGCAGCTTTAGGTGAGCAGGAAAAAATAGAGAGCAGAATTAAAAAAATTGAATACTCTTTAGAGCACGCAGTTATTATAGAAGAAAAAAATAAATTAGATGGTACAGTAGGCATTGGTTCAACTGTTATGCTTCAGTATGATGGAGATATTGATACTGAGGAATATAGAATAGTGGGAAGTGCTGAGGCTGATCCATTCAATAATAAAATATCAAATGAAAGCCCAATCGCATCAGCTATTTTAAATAAAAAAGTCGGAACAACTGTTGAAGTAACTTCACCAGATGGAATTTATAAAGTTAAAATTGTAAATGTTAATTAACATTTGCTTTTTTTTTTGATAAAATAAGTTTATCAGGAGTATGATTATGATAAAACTTTTATATGGAATACAATTTGACTTAGTAGAAGATTATATAAATGAATTTATAAAAACTAAAAAACTAAAAAATATAATTAAATATAATTATGAAGAAGTTGAAATCTCTTCAATAATAGAAGAATGTTATTATTTAGACTTATTTGGAGATGAAAAACTTGTTATATTATATAATTCAAATTTTTTCACATCTAAGGAAACTTTAGACGATAAAAGTTTTAATGAATATTTAAAAAATCCCAATTTACATTCTCATTTATTTTTTGTAGTAAATAATGAAGGAATTGATGAAAGAAAAAAAATCACTAAATTAATGAGGGAACATCATGAAATATTAGAATTTAATTCATTTAATGAAAAAGATGCTTTAAAATATATCGCTTCTTCATTTAAAAATGATGGCTATAAGATAGAAGAAGATGCCGCCTATAAAATCATAGAATATCTTCAGACAAATTACGGATTATATAATAACGAGATTCAAAAATTAAAACTTTATAAGCTTGATAATAAAAATATTACTTTAGAAGATGTTTTAAATGTTACTTCAAGATTGCCGGAAGATAACATATTTAAACTTATAGATGCAGTTATAGTGAATAACAAAGAGGAAATATTTAAACTATACAAAGATATAAAAAGCACAGGAGTCGATGAAATAGCGATACTTGCCCTAATATCCAGTCAATTTAGGTTTATGTATCAGCTTTTAGTATTATTAAATGATGGTAAAACTAAATTTGAAATATCAAGAATTTTAAATGCACACCCATATAAAACAGAAATGACTATAAAAAAAGTAAATTTGTATAAAGAAGATAAAATTTTAGATATATTACTTGAATTATCCGAAATAGATATAAAAATTAAGAGTGGAGAAAGAGAAAAATCAGATATATTAGAGGAATTTTTCCTTAAATTATAAATTTAAAAATGTTTTTATAAACTCATATATGCTGAAACATTTGAAGAAATAATGTATTTTACTAGAAAATTATTTGATTATTCTAGAAGAAATATTGATATTGATCCGGAAAATTATAGAATTAGAATTTTATCTAGGAATGATCCAAATAATTTAAATCACAGATAATTACCAGAAAAAGCACAAATTTTCAGAGTAAATTCAGTTTTAAAATAAAAGTATTGAAATATCAGACTTATTTCTGAAAAGATATAAAAACCTTAATATCATTACAGGCTAAAATAACAGACTAAGGCTTCGCGTATCCTGTTTTATTTTTTTAGGTACCCATTTAAATTACGTTTATTAATTTTGTGTGATTTTGAAAATAAATGGTAAAACCCGCAAAAATTTTCAATGGAGGAAATTATGGAAGAGATAAAAAGAAACTCGTATCTTAATAAACTAATAAATCGTAAAGAGAATGGAATGATTAAAGTAATTACTGGTATAAGAAGATGCGGTAAATCTTACTTATTATTTAATTTGTTTTATAATTACTTATTATCTAAAGGAGTTTCTTAAAATAAAATTATTAAATAGATTTAGATGAAAAATAGATGTCTATCGCTTGAAAAACATATTCTCTTCCAAAGTGGCTTGATTATGGGAGGTTATATGTATCTTACCGATGCAAATACTTTATATCAGTTATATAAAAATGCGGGTAATATTTTAGATAGTGAATTAAGTGAAGTAATATAAGAAATCAAAGAAAATTTGCGTAAACTATACTTGGGAACAGGCGAACAAAAATAAAGTTCGCTTTTTTAATGTAATAGAAATCATTGTTTATAAAATTTTATTAAAAATTTTCTTTTTTTATATAGACAATTCAATTTTTAAAACTTATAATAATAAGTCAAGTGGAGGTAATTATGATTAAAACTAACTTGCCAGTAATCTTACTAAAAGGTCTGATATTACTTCCCAATCAGGAAGTTAGGGTTGAGTTAAGCAATCCCATAAGTAAGAAAGTTATTAACATATCAAAGTTATATCATGATGATGAGGTTTTAATTGTATGTCCTCTTAATACACTTGAAGAAAGACCCGATACAAGTGATTTACCTAAAATAGGAGTAACTGGTAAAATCAAAAGCTGTATAGAGCTTCCAAATGGCAGTTCAAGAGTTGTAATAAGTGGTATTGAAAGGGTTAAAGTATACAGTTATGTCAACTATTCAAATGAAGAAGATGTATTAGAAAGTATAGTCACTCAAATAAATATATCAGAAGTTGATGAAATAGAAGAAACCGCAGTACTTAGAAAACTGATATCTGAACTGGATAATTATATAAATACTTCTCCTAATATCTCGAACTCCATAATGTCTCAAATAAAAGGTATAATAGATTTAGATAAATTAACTGACATCATCGCTAACTTTCTTCCTCTTAGTTTTGATAAAAAAATAAATTTAATGCTGGATGCAAGTCCAATAAGCAGAGCAAAATATTTGATAAAAGAAATATCTATTGAAACAGCTGTTTATGAACTTGAGAATAAACTTGATAAAGATTTAAAACAGGAGCTTGATAGTGCAGAAAAAGAATTTATATTAAAAGAAAAAATAAAAGTAATAAGAGAAGAGCTTGGCGAGAAAGATAATAAAAATATAGATGTAGATGAATTTATTAAAAAAATGAATTCTATTGGGCTGCCCGATAAAATTAAATCTAAACTAAATCATGAAATTGAAAAATATAAAATGATTCCAGAATCATCTGCTGAAATTAGTGTGACAAGAAATTATATAGATTATTTATTAAAAATACCATGGGATAAAAGAACAAAAGATATTACTGATTTAAAAAAAATAGAAGAAAATTTAAATAAATCACATTATGGCCTTGAGGAAGTAAAATCAAGAATTATAGAATACATCGCAGTTAAAGAAAACTGCAATAACTCCAAAAGTCCAATTATATGTTTATCTGGTCCTCCCGGAGTTGGTAAAACAACTTTTGCATCTTCAATCGCAAGTTCTTTGGGTAGAGAATTTGTTAAAGTGTCTTTAGGCGGTATGAATGATACTTCTGAAATTTTAGGACACAGGAGAACTTATATAGGTTCTAATCCAGGTAAGATAATTTCAGGACTTATAAAATCAGGTGTTAAAAATCCAGTGTTTTTACTTGATGAAGTGGATAAACTTACAAAAGATTTTAGAGGAGACCCTGCATCTGCTTTACTTGAAGTTTTAGATCAGAATGGAAACTATAAATTTGTGGATAATTATATAGATGAAGAGACAGATTTAAGTGAAGTACTTTTTATCCTAACTGCAAATGATACAGGAAACATCCCATCTTCTTTATTAGACAGACTTGAGATAATTAATATAAGTGGCTATACGGAAGAAGAAAAACTTAAAATTGCACAAAATTATTTAATTAAAAAATCTTTAGCAAATAATAACATAAAAGAAAGTGAGATATCATTTTCACCTGAATCAATTAAAAAGATAATTAGTGAATATACTAAAGAAAATGGTGTAAGAGAATTAGATAGATTAATTAATAAAGTTATTAGAAAAATTATAACAGGATATAAAAAAGATAAAAAGAAACTTTATAATGTAAAAATTGGAAAAGAAGATCTTATTAAATATTTAGGTATGCCTAAATATCAAAGAGAAATAAGAAAACTTAAATATCCAGGAGTAATAAAAGCTCTTGCATGCACTAATACAGGGGGCTCTGTTATAGAAATAGAAGCTTCAAATTATGAAGGAAACAATCAGATTAAATCTACTGGAAGTTTAGGCAGTGTGCTAAGTGAAAGTATTGAAGTTGCTTTAAGTTATATAAAATCCAATACTGA
>CAZBKY010000036.1:0-7357 GCA_964492595.1 uncultured Muribaculaceae bacterium | reverse complement strand
CATCTGCAAGAGCTGGAATTTCTGGAATAGTTGTCATTAGAAATAAAAGATAAAAGGTAAAATTTGCCTTTTATTTCTTAATTGTATATAATATAAACTGAAGGTGAAAAAATGGAAATAACTAAAGTTGATGAGCCTGTAACGGCTGTTAGAATTTCACAATATCCATGTGACAATAAAAATGAATTTTTAATTATAGGTAAAAGTAATGTAGGAAAAAGCAGTTTTATAAATACTTTATTAAATAGAAAGAATTTTGCAAGAACGAGTTCTAAGCCTGGTAAAACCCAGACATTGAATTTTTATCATTGTAATGAGAATTTTTACATAATAGATGTCCCGGGATATGGTTTTTCTAATGTTTCCCATAAATTGCAAGAAAAATTTGGTTTGATGATTGAGGAGTATTTAAAAAACAGACCTAATTTAAAACATGTATTTTTACTAGTTGACTATAGACATAAACCTGCTGAAAACGATTTATTAATGTATAATTTTTTAAAATATTATAACTTACCTGTCACAGTAGTATGTACAAAATATGACAAAATTCCTAAAATGTCCAGAGATAAACAAAGCAAATTAATAAAAAGTATATTTGACATAGCTTTAGGTGATGAAATAGTGAATTTTTCAAGCGTTACTAAAATTGGAAAAGACAGAATATATGAAATAATAGACAGTTATCAAAATAAATAAGTTTATAATCTTTATAAATTTATTTTTGTTTGCTATAATTACACTGAAAGCGAGATATTATGAAACAGACTGTATGTTTAGTAGGAAGACCAAATGTAGGAAAAAGTAGTTTATTTAATAGAATAGTAGGCAAAAAAATTTCTATTATAGAAGATACCCCTGGTGTCACAAGAGACAGAATTTGCTCAACCGCAAATTTTAATGATAAAGATTTTTATTTAATAGACACTGGAGGACTTGATTACACTGAAGGTGGATTTAGTGAAGAAATTAAAATGCAGGTTGAAGTTGCGATTACTGAAAGTGATGTAATTGTTTTTATCGTGGATGGTAAAGAAGGTTTAACTTCAAATGATCTTCTTATAAGAGATTTATTAAAAAAGAGTGGTAAAAAAGTAGTTGTTGCAATTAACAAAGTTGATAGCAGGAAAAGTGAAGAAAATATATATGATTTTTATTCTCTTGGTTTTGAAGATTATATTCCAATTAGTGCGGAACATAATACTGGAATAAGAGATCTTCTTAATACAGTAAGTAAGAATTTTACTGAAGATATTATAATAACTGATGAGGAATTGTTGAAATTTTGTGTTGTAGGAAGGCCAAATGTAGGTAAAAGCAGTTTAGTAAATGCATTATTAAATGAAGAGCGAGTAATAGTATCTGAGATTGCAGGAACTACAAGAGATGCAATAGATACCAAATTTGTATATGATAAAAATGAATATATATTGATAGATACAGCGGGCTTGAGAAAAAAAGGCAAAATATTTGAATCAGTTGAAAAATATAGTCTTTTAAGAAGTTTAAAAGCTATTGATAGAAGCGATGTATGTATGATTATATTAGATGCCATAACTGGTATAGTGGAGCACGATAAACATATTGTATCTTATATTCTTGAAGCTGGTAAGGCTATAGTAATAGTAGTTAATAAATGGGATACTATAGAAGATAAAGATTTACAAATGAAAAAATGGAAAAAAGATATAGAGAATAATTTCCAGTTCATTCCATATGCCAAGATTGTTTTCTTAAGTGCTCTCACTAAAAAAAGAATACATACTTTGATGCCTGAAATATTACTTGCTTATCAAAACACTACTAAAAGGGTAGAAGATAATATTATTAATGATATTATAAGAGATGCATATATTGAAAACCCTCCAGCCATAAGAGGAGGCAAAAGATTAAAGATATATTATGCTCATCAGTTTAGTACAAAACCTCCTAGAATAGATATAGAAGTAAATACAAAAACACTCGTACATTTTTCATATAAAAGATATTTAGAAAACAGAATAAGAGAAAACATTGATTTTACAGGTACTCCTATTCAAATAGAATTTAAAAACAAAGGCGAATATAACTAAAATAAAAGTCTTTCATATAATACCCTGAGGAGGAAAGTATGAAAGAAGATTTATTTGATAAAATAGAGGCTAAAACAAATATAAAAAAAGAAACTATAATGAATTTAGCCAAAAGACTTCAGGAAGGTAATTTTAAAGATGAAAATACTCTAAGAGATATAATACATGAAATAAGTGATTTAACTGGCAAAGAAGTAAGTGAAGAAAAAGAAAACAAAATTATTGATATGATAAAAAAAGATAAAGTTTCTCTTGATGTGGATGACTATAAACTTTAATTTTTAAATTCTTTTTCTAATTTTCCAGTACTCCATAGTAAATTATAATATGCATTATTAACAACTAAATCAAATTCTCCAATGTATTCATAAACTAATGGGTTAAAACTGAATTTAAAATCATTTAGAGATTTATATGGGTTTTTTTCATTTAAATTGCCACTTATAGCATTTAAATCTAAAAAATTATATCCAAGTTTTTTATAATATTCTATAAATCTGTAATGCAGAAAATAATTTATATTTTGTTTACTGTATTCATCATTTATTCCGCTTATTACTAAGTTTACTCTTGAATTTTGTTTAATTATAAAAGCACATCCAACTATTTCATTTTTCATTTCACTTTTAAGCTTTTCATTTAATAAATCAATATTATGTTTTAATTCAGCTACTTTTTTATCTGAATTCATTTTATTTAAAAGCATTTCTTTATCATTTGGATTATTATTCAATTTTTCGTTTATTATTTCATTTTCTTCAATCATTTCTTCATATTTATTTTTATATATTTCTAAATATTTATAATAATCAAGTTCCACAAGGATGAGATCTATCATTTTATCCTTTTTAAATACTTTATAAAAATCTTTATAGTATGCTAAGGTTTTATTTGATTTTTCTTTTATAAAGTTATATATAAAGTCTATGTCACTTTCAGATCCAATTTTTAAAGATAAGGAAGAAGAAATTATAGAATGAGATTTTTTGTAACATCTTTCGCTTACAGCTTTCTTATCAAAGTTTCTTAAATCTATTATTGCATTATATTTTGGAAGCATGGATTCAAAATACAAATTGTTTTTTAATTTTTCATAACCTAATGTTCTCATAAAACTTACCAGTTTTTTATTGTTTTCATTAACTAATTTCTTCTTGTTTTTATAATCAACTTTAGAATAAATAACTTCAGGATTTATTTTTATAAAAGCAAAATTTTTAAGCATAAAAAACGCTTTTATTTTTGATGTAAAAACAGAAAGTAAATTTTCATTTAAATAATTTAATAAAAATCCTCTTGGAGCATACCCATATTTTATTGTAGGGGCGATAAGTTTATATAATATTAAAGAAGCCCCGACTATTTTATCTTTATGGTAAGCACCTATATACATAATATGATATTTAAAATTCCTCATTAAAGTAGCATAATTTTCTGTTTGATAAAAATTATTTAATACATGAGTATTTGCAAAACTCTCAAATTCTTTAGAATTTATCTCTTTAATTACCATAAATTCCTCCTAAAACTCGATTTAGATTATACCATATAATTAGTAGAAAATAAAATGTATTCTATATTAATTGATTAAAATCCTTGATTTTTATTGACAACAGACCTAACCATAATTCTTTGGTTGCCTGCAATATCTTAAGAAAGATTTACAACTAGTATAACGAATTAATTATTATTTACTTAAAAGAATCGACATTAACAAAATGTTTCAAAAAAACATGGATAAAAAGGTGTTCTATGAGCGCGAAAAAAACAAATATAAATAAAAATTTTGTGAAATAAGCAAGATAATAAGTAAGATTTAAGCAAGATAATTGATTATAATATATAATACGTGTTATAATATAAAAGAAAGAAAAATAGAGGCAAAATCATGGAAAAATATACTCCGCCATTTTCTATTACTAATAAAATGCTTGATCTAGTGGCAACTATAATGGAGAAGATAGGTAAACTGGATAATTATAATAATTTAAATAAAATGCCTATGTTAAGAAGAAATAATAGGATTAATTCAATTCATTCATCTTTAGCTATTGAGGCTAACTCGTTATCGTTAAATCAAGTTAAAGATATTATAAATGGTAAAATGGTATTAGGGCCACAAAAAGAAATCCAAGAAGTTAAAAATGCATATAAAGCATATGAGATGATTAAAGATGTAAACCCATATTCAATAAAAGATTTGTTAAAAGTTCATGGTGTAATGACATATTTAACTTTAGATGAATCGGGTGTTTATAGATCTTCTGGCGAAGGTGTGTTTGATGGTGATAAATGTATTTTCATGGCACCCCCACAAGATAGAGTCCCAATACTAATGGATGATTTGTTTAATTTTATGAAAAGAGAAAAAGATAACATTAATCCATTAATATTGTCTTCAATATTCCATTATGAGTTTATTTTTATCCATCCATTTAGTGATGGCAATGGAAGAATGGCAAGATTATGGCAGACTGTAATATTATCTAATTATAAGGAAATTTTTGATTATATACCGATAGAAAATCAAATTAAAAAGTATCAAGAAAAATACTATAATTCAATAGCATATTGCCACACTAATGGCAATTCTAATGAATTCATTGAATTTATGTTAAAAATGTTTGATGAGGTATTAGATGAGATAATGAATTCATCATCACAAGTATTAATTCAAAATAATATTTACTTAATTAAGCTACTTGATATAATGGGTAGTGATATTCCTATGACCGCTAGTCAAATAATGAGAAAGTTAAATATAAAATCAAAAGAAACATTTAGAGCAAATTATCTAGATCCCGCTATAAATGAAGGGCTAGTAAAGATGACTATTCCAGATAAACCAACAAGCAAGAACCAGATGTATTATAAAGTGTAATAACAAAGATAAAGTCTAATTATCAGTGATTGATAATAAACAAGATGTATAATTAACAAATAAAGATTAAACCACTTATATCAATTTATAACTTAAAAATGCAGAGAAAGAAGTAAAAATGAGAGAAATTCTAGAAAAAATAAAAAAATGTTCTAAAGTTATAAATGATGAAGAATTTGAAGAAATTTTTTCTAATGCATTAAAAAAGGTTAAAAGAAAATTTACTAAATTAGAAACAAAACAATATTACCAGTGTGACATGGATGAAAATTATCATAGTTTTTTAAATGGCAAGTATGAAAAACTATCTAATGTATTCTTGGTTTTTTATAAAGAATGGCCTTCAATTATTGAAAAAAAGAAAAAAAATATTGAATTTAGAAGATTACATTTAGTTACCGAACCAATAACAGATTATATAAAATATGAAATGTACTTTTATTTAATAGGTTCTAAGTCTGGAGAAAAAATAAAGATATTAGACTATGAAAAAGCAAATATTAACCCTTCTGAAATAGATGATTTTATAATTTTTGACGAAAATGAACTAATAATAAATCACCACAATAAAAACGGTGAATATTTGAAATCTTATTATAATTGCAATAAGAGTTTAATAAAAGAATTATTGAAAGAATTTGACAAATTATACAGCAAATCGAAAGATTTTAAAGAAGTATCAATTTTTAATGAAAGAATAATAAAGCAAATGAAAGATAGTAATATAATTTAATTGTGGAATTTAGAGTTCAATAGTATAATTAAAATAGGATAGGTGATTTATATGAGTAAAATAAAAGATATTGTAGCAAGAGAAATATTGGATTCTAGAGGAATACCGACTATTGAAACAAAAGTATATACCGAAAAAGGAATTGTTGGTACTTTTTCAGTACCCTCTGGAGCTTCAAAAGGAGAAAAAGAGGCATTAGAACTAAGAGATGAGGATAAAAATAGATATAATGGTAAAGGTGTATTAAAAGCAGTTAAAAATGTTAATGCAATAATAAAAAAAGATTTAATTGGTTTTGAAGTCGCTGGGCAAAAAGAAATAGATACTAAATTGATTGAACTAGATGGAACTACTAATAAATCTAACTTGGGTGCAAATGCAATATTATCAGTAAGCGTTGCATGCTTAAGAGCCGCAGCTTTAGAGCATAATGAAACTTTATATAATTATTTGAATAAAAAAGAAAAAAAGTTGCCTTACGGAATGTTTAATATAATAAACGGTGGGGCGCATGCATTTAACAATCTGGATATTCAAGAGTTTATGATAGTACCTAAATTCCCAAAATTTAGTAAGACTATAGAGTGTGTAAGTGAAGTTTTTTATGCGTTAAAAAATATTTTGGAAGAAAAAAAATTATCTACTTCAGTAGGAGATGAAGGTGGCTTTGCCCCTAATTTAAAAAGCAATAAAGAGGCTTTAGATATGATAGTTGAAGCTATTAAAAAAGCAAAGTATACACCAGGAAAAGATGTATTTTTAGCTTTAGATGTTGCAGCTTCATCTTTTTATGATAAAAAAGAAAAAAAATATAGTCTAGATAACAAACTATTAACAAGAGAAGAATTATTAGAATATTATACAGAACTGTTGCAGAATCATCCCATAATAAGCATAGAAGACCCATTTGATGAAAATGATTATGAGGGGTTTAGATTAATTACAGAAAAATTAGGTAAAAAAATAAGTATTGTCGGAGATGACTTGTTTGTTACAAATAAAGAACTTCTTAAAAAAGGAATAGAGAAGGGCTTATGTAATGCAATATTAATTAAACCTAATCAGATAGGGACTTTTTATGAAATGTTAGAAACAATAGTGCTTGCTAAACAAAATAAATATATAACAATATTATCTCATAGGAGCGGGGAGACAACAGACCCTTTTATAGCCGAAGCAGTGGTCGCTTTAAATATGCCATTCATAAAAGCAGGGTCAATAACTAGAGGAGAGAGAATTTCAAAATATAACAAACTTTTAGAAATAGAAGAAGATTTGAATAAATAAATTAAATTAAAATGAACTTTATTTAACATGTAAATTAACAAGAGAAACTGCTAGAACCTTAGAACAAAATTAATGTATTTAAAAAGTCGCTATTTTAAGCGGCTTTTTTTGATGTTCTAATTTCAGAAGTAGAAAGTCTAACTTTCTTACCACTAATTTTAACTGTTTGTAAATTAACTTTTTGTGTCATTCTTGTAGCTTTTAATGAAAAAGGTCTGTTATTGCCTTTCATGTTGCTTTTTTTTGATACATTTTTTGCCATTGTTATTCCTCCTTGAAATCTCTTAATAATTTATCATATATTTACTAATAAGTCAATTGTTTGTTATAATTATTTATAGAAAGAGAATGTATTATGAGTATAATGCCATTAAATATAAAAAC
>CAZBKY010000035.1:0-7404 GCA_964492595.1 uncultured Muribaculaceae bacterium | reverse complement strand
TTCAAAAAATATATGATTATTAACAGATTTATCTAACTTAGAAAATACTTCATCAAACTTGTTATCATGCTCTATTAATTTTGTCTCTATATTATTTATTCTTTCATTATAATTGTTAGTTGCAATATATTTTCTCATTGAAACAAAAGCTTCTATTATCATAACATTTACTTTTACTGCCACTTCACTTTTTAATAATCCACTTAACATTATTACACCTTGTTCTGTAAACACATAAGGAAGAAATTTATAATGTTGTCCCCTTTTATTCCCACTTTTGTTTAAGATCGCAAATTGCGATCTTAAAGATAATTGATTTGTCTCTTCATAAGTTAATTGAAAAGAAAAAGACTCAGGGAAACGATTTATATTTCTTTTAATTACTTCATTGACTCTTCTTGTTTCTTCATTATATAGCCATGCTACATCTGAAGCAATCATAACCTGTTTGCCTCTTATTTCATAAATCATATCTTCAATTTTGATATTTTCTTTTATCATTAACTCGTTCATATTTTTCCTTTCATATAAAATGATAATCAAATATAAAACAAAAGTAAAATCATAAAAATTGAATAATTGTTTATAAAAATCAAGTAATCTTCAATTTTTATAACAACTTTTAATAAAATTCAACTTAATTTTAATTTACAAAATTTAAATATGATAATATTCTAAAAAAATATTGCTGCTTTATTTAATTCAACAATATTTCATTATTTTCTAAGTTTGATATTATTTAAAAAATACTTAATTTAATTTAAGTATTTAATTTATTAAGGTTTTTGATTCAGGGTTCTTGATTTTCCTTTATCTTCTGTTTCAATAAAAGAACTATAACGTTCTGTTAAAATTTCTGTTGCTTCATTATAAGAAATATATGAAAGATTAGTAACAATTGGATTTAAATATGCAATAACAATATCTCCTCTATTTGCTCCATATTGTGGCCGTATTTTATATGTTGATTTATTAAATAAATCAACATATATATTACCTAATGGCTTTTTTCTTCTAACTAAAATAATCATATTTATTAGTTTAACAGTAGTCTCTGTTACCCCAAGTTCAATGTCAGTATAACCCCACACTCCTAATTGTGCCATATAAAGATTCTTTGTACTAATATTTCTTTTATCTTTATTCATAAAACCTCCTATCAATTCAAATATTAAACTAAACAATAGTTTATGTCAATTATTTGTCCATGTTTTTTAGTGTATCTAAAAATTTTTTACTTTTTATATAAAGTCCTGTGTAATTATCATAATAAATAGTTAAAAATTTATCTATTTCTTTTATAACACCCTCACTTATTTCCAGTTTAGATATTTTTGATATATCAACATAATAGTAAAGCCTTAATGTTTTTAATACTTTTTCATCAAGAAGTCTTTCGCTGGTCATGCATTTTGAGCAGATATATCCCCCTCTTTCATAAGATAAAGTTGCTATATTCTTATTTCCACATACAACACACCCATCTAAATTTAAAGATATACCTAAATAATCTAAATATTTAAGTTCAAGTATATTTGATATTGAAAGTGGGTTTAATCCTTCTTCTATTTTTAACAAAGCCGATATAAATAAATTATATATTTCCTCATCTTCTCCATGCTTATAAACATTTTTAGTAAGTTCTGATAAATAAGATAGAAAACTTACCTTTAATATATCATTTTTTATATTAGTAAAATAATTTATTATATCCGCTCCAATTAAAGTGCTTAATTTACCTTCCTTATAATACATATAAAAATAAGCATAAGTAAAATTTTCACTTACTATTCTAAGCTTGCTTTTAACTCCTTTGCACCCTTTAGACATCACACCAATAATTCCATACTCTTTTGTTAGTATATTTAATATTTTGCTGCTTTCTCCATATGGAGTGCTTCCTAATATAAAACCTTCAATTTTTTTTATTTCCATAAAAAGAGTATACAAAAAAAACTAGTTTTTATCTAGTCTTTTTTGCTTTTTTGTAATTCAAGTAATCTTCCACTTTTCCTGTCTTTTGAAATTTCTTCCACAATTGTTTTTCATTCATTTTTTATTCACCTAATATTATAATGATGAATATTTATAAATTTTATTCAGATTTATATAAAAGTCCTAATTCTTTCATATATTTTTCTTTGTCTCGCCATTTTTTTAGAACTCTTACATATAATTCTAAATATACTTTTTTGTTAAGCAGTTTTTCTAAATCAACTCTTGCTTCCATTCCAATCTCTTTTATTTTAGTTCCATGTTTACCTAATATTATCTTTCTATGAGACTCTCTTTCTGTTATTACATCTATAAATATATTTATAATATTATTTTTCTCTTCATATTCAGTTAATATACATGCGATTGTATGGGGTATTTCGTCATCTGTTAAGTTCATTACCTTTTCTCTTACTATTTCAGTTATTCTAAATTCTTTTGATGAAGATGTTTTATCTGTTTCAGAAAAATATTTAACTTTATCTGGCAGATAATTTTTAAGTACATTGATTAATCTGTCAACATTATCATTTTTAAATGCACTTAAAGGTATAATTTCTACAAAATCATATAAATCTTTATATTCATCTATCTTTTTTATTATCTTCTCATTATTTAATTTGTCTATTTTGTTTATAATCAAAAATACAGGTTTATTTACAGTTTTCAACTTTTCAATAATAAACATATCTCCAGAACCCAGATCTTCACTTCCATCAATTACAAGAAGTACTAAATCAACATCATTAACTGAATAATATGCCTTACTATTAAGAAACCCTCCTAATTTATGAATGGGTTTATGAATGCCTGGAGTATCTACAAATACCATTTGAGAATTTTCATCTGTGTAAATTCCTTGTATTAAATCTCTGGTAGTTTGAGGTTTGTCTGTAGTAATAGCAACCTTTTCACCAACTATTGTATTTATTAAAGTACTTTTACCTGAGTTTGGCCTACCTATAACACTTATAAAACCACTTTTCATTTCATATCCTCTTTACTGAAAGTTGTATTCATCACCTCATCAAAAGTCATTACTTTCATTTCACCTGAAGTAGTCATTATATTAAATAATACCTTACCATCAAAAAATTCTAAAAAAGTCTGTTTACATATGTTGCAAGGATAACATAAATCATCACTGTCGGTCATTAAATACAAAGCCTTAAATTTTGTATTTCCATTACTGATGGCATTATTTATTGCATTTCTCTCTGCACAAATAGTCCCTCCAAAAGATGCATTTTCTATATTTACACCTTCATATAAATTTCCATTTTCCGCTTCAACTATGCATGCAAAATGGATGTTTGAATATGGTGCGTAACTGTTTTTAATTAATTTACTAAGTTTTTCCTTCATTAGTTTACTCCTTTTCTTAAATTATACACTTCAAGTATCTCTTCTTCAAGTTTTCTCATAATAAGTCTATCACTTTTTTTTATATGATTATACCCAAGAATATGTAAAAGTCCATGAACTGTTAGAAAACACAATTCTCTTTTAATGCTGTGTCCGTATTCTTTAGCCTGAGAAGCTGCTTTATCTACAGATATGTATATTTCCCCTAAAAATCTAATATTACCAGACTCTCTAAATTCACTTACTTCTTCAAATGCAAAGGAAATTACATCTGTTTCTTCATCTTTTTTTCTATATTTTTTATTTATTTCTCTTATCCTAAGGTTGTCCACTATTGTTATATTAAATACTGGATTTTCAACCTTTAATTTATCAAATGTAATTTTACAAATATTAATAATATCATCTAGTGAAACTTCTTCTTTTGTAGTGTTTACTATATATTCATTCATTAAACCTCCTAAAAACTAATAACTCCTATAAAATACAATACTATAAAAAGAACAAGTAAAATACTAAGTATTGTATATATAAAATCCTTTTTAAATAATGATGGCAAATGGTCTTTTACTGCATTTATTGCAACATAAAGCAAAAATCCTAAAATCCCGCCTGTAATATTAAGAATTATATCATCAATATCAAAACTTCTTCCAATAAAATACTGGACTGTCTCAATTACAAGAGATACTGCGACTGTCATTAAAAATATTGAACCGATATTTTTCACTTTAACATAATAAGCAACAAAATATCCAAAAGGTATGAAGAGTATTATATTTCCAATAACCTGTCTAAAGAATTCTTCTGTCCCGAAATTATACCTAAGTATTTCTGCGAAAGGCACTAAATTCATTCCTGTATATTCATTACCGCCATAAGTCACAAGTTGAAATAAAATTAATATATAAGCACCAAATAAAAGAAGCATTACCTCATTATGAAAAACAAATTTTTTTCTACTGTTTTTATAGTAGGCAATTCTTATTATAAAAATTATAGCAAGAACAATTGTAATAATAGGCCATGAAATTTTAAGTGCGTTTAGTAGTTCTTCCTTCATATTTACCCGCTTTCCTGTATAATTAAAATATCTGTAATATCCTCATATACTTTATAAAATATTTCTAATTCTATTTTACTACTATATGAGTAAATATTCAAAACTTTTTTACTAATAATGTACTCATTATCCTTAAGTTTATTATTTATACTCTTGTCACTTCTTTTTATCCCCTCTTCTATTGCTTCTTCTTTAGTAACATTAAACTCTTTATAATGGTATATCTCCTTTGTCTCTTTAAACAATTTAAAAAATAAATATGGCTTATCTATAAGAAGAGTTTCGGTATTCATCGAAGAGGTTGTATCATATTTACCTAGTAAAGTCATTTTTGTATTGAATATTTCAATATAATAATGATTTATAACTTTTCCAGTTCTTATATATTCAATGTATTTGAAAGGAATTTTAGTTTTTACTGTATACCAGACTTCTCCGTAAGCACTACCCTCAGCTCTAAGCTGTTTAATTAAAGTATCAGTATTTTTATAAATACTTCCACTTATAATAATTTCTCCTTTTTTCACGTATTCATTTATTTCTTTTACAATATCTCCCTTGGTTGCTGTTATGTGTTTTATTATAGCGTCTTTAGAAGATACAATATGTCTTGGACTATTAATTTTATTTGGTTTGGTAATTATTACTCTTTCAGTTAAATCTACAATACACTTAGTACCATCATTTCTAATTTCAAGCCATTCAAGAGTGTCCTCATTATTTTTTATTATATCTTTTTTTATTTTATCTAATTTTTCATAAGTTTTTTTTCTTGAATATTTTTTAATTCCGCTTTTGTATAATTCGTTTTCTATAATTTCTCTTATTTCCTGATTATTTGTATTTATTTCTATACTAAATATGGTATGAGAAAGTATATTTAGTAAAAATAACCCCCAAATAATGCATATTAAAATTATAAAATTATTTTTAATAAATATAGTTATTCCATCTTTTCCATAATATTTTACTATTTTATTCTTTTTAAATAGTTTTTTTACTTTCCCATAATCACTTGTAATTATTTTTATATAATGATTGTTCTTATCACTTTTTATATAACTGTAGTATATTTTATATCTGCATAAATCTTTGATAAGTTTATATTTATCTATGTTTTTAACTTTAACTAATATCTGATTCATAGAAATTCAATTCCTTTATAAACTCCTTCTATATAAATCTCTTTATTTTCCATTTTTTTTATATATAAATCTTTACCCTTTATAATAAGATCTTTATTATTTAACTTAATTTTTATTTCAATTTTACTTATATTTATAATTTCCTTATAATTATAAATATATATACTGTTTTTGTATATTCCTATTAAATAATCATTATCTTTTATATAATCAATAAGATTTGTCCTCATAATATCCATAGTTAATTATATTCTATTGAAATATAAAAAAACTCATTTTTATTATGAGTTTATTTTCTTCATTACTATATCATTAACAAGTTTCATATCAGCTTTGCCTTTAAATCTAAGCGATGATTCTTTCATTATTTTGCCTAAGTCTTCCTTACCTTTAGGTTTTATCTCTTCGAATATTGCATCTATTTCTTTTTCAACTTCAAGATCTGATAACTGTTCTGGCAGGTAGCTCATTAATATTTCAATTTCAGATTTTAATTTATCTGATAAATCATTTCTGCCGCCACGCTCAAACTCAATAATTGATTCTTTATGCGTTTTTATCTGTTTACTTACAATATCTACTACAACTTCATCACTTACTTCATCAATTTTGTTATTTATTTTGTGTAAGCCAATCGCACTTTTCAATAATCTAATTGTACTAAGTTTATCCTTGTCTTTGTCTTTCATGGCGGATTTCATATCGTCATTTATTTTATCATATAACATATTAATCCCTCCAGCTATTTTTTTTACTATGTTTTTTAGCATTTCTAATAGCTTCTTTTTTAGCTTCTCTTCTTTTAACGCCTGGCTTTGAATATTCTTTTCTTTTTTTCATTTCAGAAGGGACACCACTTCTTTGAACTTTCATTTTGAACTTTTTAAGTGCAAATTCAACATTGCCATCTTTAACTTCAACACGAGTCATCTTTTCTCCCCTCCTCTCATTTACAAACAAGATTATACAATATTTTTAGAATAATTTCAAGAGCTTAATTCAATAAAAAAGAAATAAATTTCTAATATTATTTCTTTTTCTTACTTTTGCCTGCATTTTTATAAGCTATCGCAGACGCTACTTTAATAGCTTTTTTCTTGGAGGTGGGTTTATAATTGCCTATTTTTCCATCTCCTTTTGTGTATTCATGAACCAACTCTTTAATATTTTCTGATATTACTTTCTTGCTTTTACTTTTTTAATGGCATAAATAACTCCTTTCCTGTTTTTATTATTAACAAAGAAATTGAAATTATTTAAAAAATTTATATCAGTTAATATTTACGATTAATTAATCTATAGTCTCTTTCTAACCTTAACTGTTCATTATAAATTGAATTATGTATAGTTAAAAAACCACCTACAGCCAATAAAATTCCAAATATTGATATGGTTTTTATTGGAGTATTATAATCTGTAATAAAAATCTTGTTATATAATTCGGTTTCTTCTTCAAAAAACCTGAAATATTATGTAATGGTTATAAGAGCTATGAAAAATTTATATGCATGTCATACATGTTTAATTCACAGACTTGATTGCGGCTTGTGCTGCTGCTAATCTTGCAATCGGCACTCTATATGGACTGCATGATACATAGTTAAGTCCAAGTTCATTACAGAACTCTATTGAACTTGGGTCGCCTCCGTGTTCTCCACATATACCTAATTTTATATCGCCGCGAGTTTCTCTTCCTTTTTCAACCGCTATTTTTATTAATTTCCCTACTCCCAATACATCAATCTTAGCAAAAGGATCACTATCAAATATTTGTTTTTCATAGTAATCATTTAAAAATTTGCCGGCATCATCTCTACTAAAGCCATAAGTCATTTG
>CAZBKY010000034.1:0-7643 GCA_964492595.1 uncultured Muribaculaceae bacterium | reverse complement strand
GAGGACATACTGATTTAATCTTGATGGAAAGTGAATATAACTATAAATATTTGGGGGTAACTTTAGATGATGCGATTGGTGAATGCTATGATAAAGTAGCAAAAATATTAGGGCTTGAATATCCAGGGGGCCCAAATGTTGAAAAACTTGCTTCATTTGGGAAAAATTCATATAAGATGCCTCTTCTATTAAACGATGAAAGTTATAATTTTAGTTTTAGCGGAATTAAAAGCCATATAAATAATCTGGTTCATAATGAACTTCAAAGAAGAAAAGAAATAAATAAAAATGATTTATGTTGTTCTTTTCAAGAAGCGGTAACTAACTCATTAATATCTAAAACAAAAAAGGCTTTAATTAATTTTAATATAAAAAATTTAATAGTTGCTGGAGGAGTATCAAGTAATCAATATATAAGAAATAAATTATCTGAAATGTGTAATGATAATAACATAAAAATAAATATACCAGATAAAAAATATTGTACTGATAATGCTACTATGATAGGCGCAGCAGCATATTATTTGTATTTAAAAGATGAATTTTCATCCTTAGATACAAATGCTTTGAGTAATGATTATGTAGATTAAACTTTTTAAATAAACCAAACAATCAAAAAAAGTTAGATTATAATTTTTATAAATTTTAAACTTCTATGCCTTCATTACTTAAGCTTAAATAATACTTAATTGAAATAGTTATAATTTTGTTATAAAATAAATATGCGGAGATATGATTATGAAAAAGTTTTTTGCAAAAATAAAAGAAGATAAAAGTTTTATAATACCTTGGTTTGTTTTGGGACTTTCTTTAATTATTTTTGCATCGGGACTAACATATGCATATTTTGACTTTGCTTTAGGAAATGAAACTCAATCATCAATAAAAATTATTGGTACAGATCTTAATGTTTATACTTCTGCAGAAGTAGTAGAATTAATTAATATCTATCCCGTGTATGATGAATACGTAGACCAAAAAGCCGATAAATTTCATTTTGAAGTAAAAAATGACAGCAGAAAGATGATAGCTTGTTATGAACTTAATCTTGTGGTAACTAGTATTTCGGATGCTCTTGCTAGTAATGATTTTAAATGGAAACTTGTAGATTCAGATACAGGAGAAGTAAAAGGATATGGGAACTTTTCGGGAATTAGTGAAAACTCAAGTATACCGATTTCTATTAATAATGAGATTAACTTTAACAATACGGATAATTATGATTTACTAATTTGGTTATCTTATAGTGATACTGTGAATCAAAATTCAACAATGAATACTTCATTTTCTGCATTTATAGAAATTATTGCAGTCGGAGGGTAATGTAGCGGTAAAATCGCAAAAAAACTAAGCAACGTAAGATATATAAAGGATTGCATAAATGGAAGTACTGTTAATACTGGCAATCATTGGCTAGAATTACAAGCTATACACAACGGAACAAATGTTGCCTATGGAAAAACAATAACAGGAACTTCAGCTCAAAACGCAAGCTATCCATATAGCAGAATAACAGATGGGGATATTACTAGTGCAAATTATTCAGAAGCTTCTGTAAGTGACTCATTACAATGTATAACAGTAGATTTAACTCAGTCTTATAACTTAGATGAAATAGGAGTATGGCATTATTGGTCAGATGGAAGAACATATTATAGCAATACGACATATGTATCAAGTAATAATAGTACATGGACTGCAGTAATAGCAAATACGGATGCAGAAACAAGTCAAGGGAAAAGAGTAAGTGCATATGTGCAAGTGATACAGTAATTCCTATATACAGATTAACTAATTTAGTTACAAATGGAAATTTTGCCAATGGAGCAACAGGATGGACATCTTATAATATAAATGTCACATCATATTCAAACGGAGGGCCAAATAATGGACCATATGCATTATTAAAACAACCTAATGCAACTTATGCTAGATTAATCTATAATGTAACTTTAATAAACGGAAATATATATTATTTTATGAGATATGTAAAAAAACCGGTAACAGCTTTTAATATGCCATTATATTTAACAAATGGAGAATCCTATCCAGGGGCATTGGCTGGCTATAGTGCAATATCTTCATGGACTAAAAATTCGCAAATATATGACACAACTGGAAGAACATTAACTTCGTATGTCTTAAGACACGACATGGCTGGTACAAATTATGAATCTACTGATGAAATAAGTGTTTCAAATACAATGATGATTGATCTTACAGCAACTTTTGGAGCAGATAATGAACCAACTAAAGAATGGTGTGATACTAATTTAAACTACTTTGATAGTTCACAGAATTTCTATTTATCACCATAATTAGGATTGATGGGAAATCCAAGTAAAAGTAATCCTACTTACGGTTATTTTCCCGTAAAGATATATTCGATAAGGATATACAGTAGGGCATTAACTCCTTCTGAAATACAACATAACTACGAGATCGACAATCTTAGGTTTAATTTAGAATAATAGTTGTTAACAAATTTCAGTTACCACTTTAAATTAAGTGGTTTTTTTTGTATAATTGTTATAGGTTATGTATGGATGTGAAAGAATATTTAAAATATATAGAAAATGAAATTTTTGAATTTAGTATATATGAAAATAGTTTTATTACTTTTTTGGGTAAAGGAAATAAAAAAATACTAAATATTTTTAAATTTGAAAAAAAACAAAAAAATTTATATATAAATTCTATAAACTCAAGCAAGTTAAGTCTAGAAAAAATATATAAAGATATTTCTTATGTTTTAAATAAAGATTTAGATATATTTGTGTCAGAAACTGTAGAAGATGAAATCGCTTTTAGTCTTGAGAGTTTAGCAAAAACAAAAAAGCAGATTAAAGAAATAATAGATATCAAAGCTAAGGAGTTTAATTTAACCAAATTTTTGAAAAGAAGTCCATCTTCTTTGGGAAGTTCAGATAGAGCTAAATTAAAAATCTTATCTGCAAATGTTTTTGAACCAAAAGTTTTAATACTAGATAATATATTCTCAGAATTTGATTATAATGATAAAATAAGAGTCAGTTTATTACTAAAAGAATATGTTAAAAAAGGTAATATTGTTTTAAATTTTACAGATGATATTGAAGAATCATTATATGGTAGTAGAATTATAATAATAGATGAAGATAAACTAATTGCAGATGGAAGCACTCTAAGTATTTTAAAAGAAGAAAAACTAATGAAAAAAATGGGCTTTGGTGTTCCTTTTATTATTGAATTAAATAGATATCTAATAGATTATGGAATTATAGAAAACTATAAACTCGATATAAAAGAATTGGTGGATTTAATATGGAAGTAAAATTTGAAAATGTTTCTTTTGTAATAAATAGAAAAACTCCACTTGAAAAAACAATTTTAAAAGATGTAAGTTTTGATTTAAAAGATAATCTTATATACGCCTTTATTGGCAACTCTAACAGTGGTAAAACTGCAGTGGCTGAGCTCGTAGATGCTTTAGTAAGACCTACAAAAGGCAAAGTCATAGTTGGAGATTACATTAATGATGGAAGAAGAATTAAAAAAATAAATAATCTTAGATTTGATGTTGGTTATGTATTTAAAAATCCTTATGACATGTTTTTTAATAAGACTGTAAAAAAAGAAATTGAATTTGGAATGAAATATTTTAAATATAAACTAAAGAAAGTTAAATTAAGAGTAGTTGATGCTTTGAAAATGGTAGGATTAGATGAAGATTATTTAAATAAAAAAGTTAATGAGTTAACTTTATCAGAGGCTAAAAAAGTAGCTTTGGCATCAATTATTGTATTTAATCCTAAAATTATAATATTAGATGAACCCACTATAGGATTAAACTCAAGAGATAAAAAAGAATTAATAAGATTTTTAAAGTTAATGAAAGAAAAATATAATAAAACAATTATTATATTGAGTAAGGATACTGATTTTTTATATCAATTTGTTGATTATATATATATATTTGATAAATCAAAACTTATATTAGAAGGGAAAAGAAATGTATTTAAAGAAGTAGATTTATTTGAATCATTAGGGATAAAAGTTCCTGATATTATTAAATTTATATCTCTTGCAAAAACTCGAAAAAACAAAATATTTATAGACCATAAAGACATAAAAGATTTAATAAAAGAGGTGTATAGAGATGTATTCTAATAATTCTTTTGGGAATTTTTATCCGGTGGATAGTTCCATCCATAGATTAAATCCTATAATAAAATTAATAAATTTTATCATAGCTATAATATTAATTATCTTTAGCATGTCTTTAGAGGTTCATTTATTTTTAACAGCACTTTTACTTATAATGGCTATTTTGAGTAGCGTTCCAACAAGATTTTATTTTAAAACTTTTTATAGTTTAAGATTTTTGTACATATTAATAGCATTTTTTTGTTATTCGTTTGGATTATATCTTAACGATACCATCGTTTATCTTTTAAAATTAATAATAATAGTGGAATATATAGTAATTATTATTTATACAACATCTCCCAGTGAATTAAATTATGGTATTGAGAAAATATTAAATATATTCAATATTTTTGGTTTTAAAATATCTGGCATAGTTGTTAAAATAACTAATACGATAAGATTTATACCACTTGTTATTACTACCGAAAATAAAATACTGAAAAGTCAGGCAAGCAGAGGAATAGATTATAGCAACTCTGATATATTTGGCAGAATATATGCTTTAACCAGGGCATATAAAAATATACTTAGACTAAGTATTGAAAGAAGCAGAGAAATCAGAAAAAATGAAGAGATAAGAGGATTTAATTTAAGAAAAAGAAGAACAAACTATAGAACTAATAAAGTGGGGTTTAATGATTTGATATTTTTGTTATTTCATATTATTATATTTGCATCTTATTTAATAGAAAGAGGTTATTTAAATGAAATATTTAATAAATTTATCTTATGATGGAAGTAAATTTTATGGTTTTCAAAAACAAAGTAAACAAAAAACAGTGCAGGGAGAGATTGAAGAATCTTTAAGTAAAATATTTAATAAAAACATTAAAACAATTGGTGCTTCAAGAACTGACAAAGGTGTGCATGCTTATAATCAATATATTCATTTTATAAGTCCCGAGATAAAAGACTATAATAAATTTTTAAATTCTTTAAATAAAATGATAGATTCTTCAATTTATATTAAAAAAATATACAAAGTGAATAATGATTTTTCTGCAAGATATAGCGTTAAAATGAAAAAATATATTTATAAAATTAATCCACTTATTTATGACCCTTTAAAAAAAGATTATGTGCTTCAGTATAATAAAAGTATAAACTTGTGTTTACTTAGAAAAGCCGCAAGAAAAATAAAAGGTATACATAATTTCAAAGCATTTACCTCTGAAAATGAAAGGGATAATTATATTAGAGATATAAAAAGCATCAAAATTGTAAGAAAAGATAATGAAGTTTGCATATACATAAAAGCAAAATCATTTTTAAGATACATGATTAGAAATATAGTGGGTTTGTTGCTTGAAATAAATGAAGGTAAGAAATCACTTAAAGATATAGATAAAATATTTGCTTCAGAGAGTAGAAGTGAAAACGGAAAACGCATTGAGGGATGTGGACTTTATTTAAACAAAATATGGTATTAAAAAATAATGATTTTTTTTAAAAGCCGTAGAAAAGCAATCAGTGATTAATCAGAATTAATTTTTTTTCTTTTTTGAATAGGATCTTTTATTTGTTCGCCTTTTTTTAAAACAATAATTCCCAAAATAAATTTGGCAATATCATTCCCAATAGCGACTCTATAACCTTTAACCAGGACAATCATTCCTGCTTTAGTTTTGTTAATAACTTTGATAATTTCTTGGTTAATAAACCCCATATCTTTAAGATGTTGTGTTTTAATATCATATTCTATTTTAGTTATCACAAATTCTTCGCCAATATTACAAAAATATAATGGTATCATAAAACCTCTTCTTATTATTAATTTTAGCATATATTATAATAAAATTTCTGATTATCATTATTTAAGAAAGCTAATGCTTTTCTCCTGGCAATTAAAGTACCGTTTTTAGCATAAGTTATCATTTTATCTACAAATTTAACATTGTCTGAAAATGTTTGTTAGTTGCACTTCAAATAAAATTTTTATTTAGATGGTTATAGTTAAATCACATATTGGAACAAAATTTAGAACATGGGAATTAGATATCTTAAAAAGAATATATGATAAAAGTTTTTTCTATGGAATGATGAAAGATTAAAAAAATTTGGCGAAGGTAATCATTTTGAAAAATTATTATAAACGTATTCGTTCAATTAGATCAAGCGAAAAGTACTTTGGAGAAAAGTACTTGATATATATGCAACTAGCATTGATTATGATCCAAAATTAGAAACGACAAAAGAATTGCCTCTTATGAACTAAAGAGTTGATAGTAGTATACTAAAAAGTAAAAATGTGATAAAATAAAATGCATTGGGCAATACATGTAAATACTGTAGTGAGAACATCTTAATGACCTCTTTTGTAGGTTAGAAAATAAAATAGAAACGAAAATATATAATAGAATGGAGATGATAAAATGTCGAGTGCTATTAAAGCTGAAATAAATGTTAAAGAAAATCTTGTAGAAATAATGAGAGTAGGAAATATTGATTATATTTCTAT
Organism: uncultured Muribaculaceae bacterium; assembly: GCA_964492595.1. Taxonomy (GTDB): domain Bacteria; phylum Bacillota_I; class Bacilli_A; order RF39; family UBA660; genus CAYNFP01. The sequence continues at coordinate 997 of CAZBKY010000034.1, read as the reverse complement.
AACAGATTTATCAAAATACAAAGATAAAGATAGAACGGATTATATTATTCAAAACTAGATGAGAACAAATTATACAATTCAATTTTTAGGAACTTGGGAATATTTATATAACGAAAATTTTAATTCCATCGAATTCGATGGGTTTAAAAATGAATCTGGAGCAAATACATTTGTTATAACGCCTAAAAAATGGATATTATCAACTAATGCAATAGGAATTATTTCTAAACAAGGTCGCTATGGTGGCACTTGTGCACATCCTGATATTGCATTTGAATTTGCCAGTTGGTTATCTCCAGAATTTAAATTATATTTAATTCAAGAATTTGAAAGACTTAAATCTAATGAAACATATCAAATATTATATTACTGGACTAGCTTTAATTACTTAAAATGGATTAGTTACAATAGAAATACAAGAAGACAGTTTTATACTAACTCCAAAAAAAGATAAATTGCATGAACATAGAGGGATCCGTTAGATGTTATTTCAATTGAACTACTAATGATAAATATTATTCTGAAATGACAGATGAATAAATACACAGAAATGGTCGCAATGGAGGGAATAAAATGTTTAAAATAAATTCAAAATACAAGCCGAGTGGAGATCAACCAAAGGCAATTGATGACCTAGTAAATGGAATTGAAAAGGGGGAAAAACATCAGGTATTACTCGGAGCGACAGGAACCGGCAAAACTTTTACGATTGCTAATGTTATAAAAAAAGTGCAGAAACCTACACTTGTTTTAGCGCACAATAAAACTCTTGCAGGACAACTTTACTCAGAATTCAAAGAACTATTCCCAGAAAATCGTGTAGAATACTTTGTTTCTTATTATGATTATTATCAGCCTGAAGCATATGTTCCAAGTAAAGATTTATATATAGAAAAAGATAGTTCAATTAATGATGAAATAGATGAATTAAGACATTCTGCTACAAGTGCACTAATAAACAGGCGTGATGTAATAGTAGTCGCTTCAGTATCATGCA
>CAZBKY010000033.1:4937-7666 GCA_964492595.1 uncultured Muribaculaceae bacterium | reverse complement strand
ATATCAGTATCCCGCAGATGACCCTAATTCTTCTTGGAAGACAACACATTTTGAATATCACGCTTTAGAAGATGATATATTAAAACTTGACATATTGGGTCATTCAGTTCCTACTCAACTTAGAATGCTTCAAGATTTATCAGGTCTAGATGTCTTAAATGTTCCTTTGGATGATAAAAAAACAATGGAGATTTTTGCTTCCACAAAATCTTTGGGTGCAACCAAAGAAAAAATTATGTGTGAAATAGGCACATTAGGTATTCCTGAATTCGGCACTCCATTTACTATTGGATTGGTACTTGAAACAAAACCCAAAACATTTGCAGAATTAATAAAAATTTCAGGGTTATCACATGGGACTGATGTGTGGCTTGGAAATGCACAGGAATTAATAAAAAATAAAGTAGTTCCATTTAAAGAAGTAATAGGTTGTCGTGATGATATAATGGTCTATCTTACTTATAAGGGCATGGAGCCCATAGATGCTTTTAAAATAATGGAAGTGGTTCGTAAAAAAGGTATTTATTTAAGTGAAGAACAGAAAAATTTAATGAGAAAATATGATGTTCCAGAGTGGTATATAGAATCTTGTGATAAAATAAAATATATGTTTCCTAAAGCCCATGCTGTGGCTTATGTTATAAGTGCGTTTAGAATTGCGTGGTTTAAAGTTCATAAACCCGCACTCTTTTATGCTTCATATTTTTCTGCAGGTATTACCGATTATGATATAGTAGCCATGATTGGCGGATATGATAAAATAAAAGAAAAAATGATAGAGATTAATAATAAAGGCTCAGAAACCACTAACAAGGATTCTTCTATTTTAGAAACTTTAAAAATAGCTTTGGAAGCTACCGCTCGCAACATAAACTTTTTACCAATTGATTTAAATATAAGTGCATCCACTTCTTTTGTGGTGAGTGATAATAATAATATATATCCATCTTTTTCAACAATTGATGGCCTTGGAGATATAGTTGCCAAAAATATAGTGGAAGAAAGAAGTAAAAAACCCTTTGTAAGTATTGAAGATTTTCAAAATAGATGTAAAGTTTCCTCTACTACAATAGAAAAAATGAAGGTTATGGGTATATTTAAAAATTTACCAGAAAGCTCACAATTATCATTATTTTAAGATACACAAAAAAATGTTTGTGTTATCTTATTCAATGTTTTATAATTAAGATGGGAGTGTAGATATGTTTGAATATATGTGTGGAATTGTAAAAAAAATAGAATCCTCTTATATAGTTTTAGAGATAAACGGAATTGGTTTTAAAATCTTCATGCCAAATCCTTATGTATGCAAAGAACTTGAAGAGGCAACTATTTATTTATATAATCACATTAGAGAAGATGAAAACACTTTATATGGTTTTAAAAAGGAAGATGAAAAAGAACTTTTTTTAAAATTAATAAATGTAAAAGGCATTGGGCCTAAAATGGCTCTTCCTATTCTGGCAACTGGTTCAGTTGAAGGTATAAAAGATGCAATAAATAGAGAAAATATATTATATTTGACTAAGTTTCCTAAAATTGGTGAAAAAATAGCTAAACAAATTATACTGGATTTAAAAGGAAAAGTGGTTTCTAATAATGAAATGGTACCCGAAGAAAACGAATTGTATCTTGTTTTACAAAGCTTAGGATATAAATCAGGGGATATAAATAGTGTTATCAAAAGAGTTAACAAAGATTTAACAATAGAAGATCAAGTTAAAGAAGCTTTAAAAATGTTGTTGAGGTGAGATTATGGGAAAGTTAAATTTATTTTATGCTACAATGAATTCAGGGAAAAGTATTGATTTGATAAAAACAGTTCACAATTATGAAGAAAATGGTTTTAAAGTTTTAGTTATGAAACCCGGATTAGATACAAAAGCGGGAGGTAAGGTAGAAACCAGGGCAGGATTGAGAAGGGAATGTGACTATATAATTGGTCAAAAAGATAAAATAATAGATATATTAAGAGGTAATTTAGAAGATATAAAATGTATATTTATAGATGAGGCACAGTTTTTATCGAAAAAACAAGTATGGGAATTATTATTAATATCAAAATCTACTGATATTGATATAGTTTGTTATTCATTAAGAACAAATTTTCAAATGAGATGTTTTGAAGGTAGTGCGGCTTTGTTAGAACTTGCAGACTCAATTGTGGAACAAAAAACCATATGCGGTTGTGGCAGTATTGCTCGCCATGTTGGCAGAATGGTAAATGGAGAGTTTGTTTCTAAAGGAGATGAAATCGTAATAGATGGAAAATTTGATAATACTCAGTATATACCTCTTTGTGCTGAATGTTATTTAGAAAAAGTGAAGAAGTTAGATTTGAATCAATATAGGAGGGTGTTATATGGAAAACGAAAAAATAGTTACTAATCGCGAATTAAAGGAAGATACATTTGAAAAAACAATAAGACCCGATAGCTTAGATGAATATATAGGGCAAAATGAAGTAAAGAATAATATGGACGTTTTTATCAAGGCGGCTTTAATGAGAAATGATGTTTTGGATCATGTTCTTTTATATGGACCTCCAGGACTCGGTAAAACAACTCTTGCATATATTATTGCTAATGAACTGGGGAATAATATAAAAACAGCAAGTGGTCCTACTATAGAAAAAAGTGGGGACTTAGCGGCCATTCTTTCAACGCTTGAACCCCATGATGTATTATTTATTGATGAAATACATAGAATTCCAAAATATATAGAAGAAA
>CAZBKY010000033.1:2154-4837 GCA_964492595.1 uncultured Muribaculaceae bacterium | reverse complement strand
CATGATGTATTATTTATTGATGAAATACATAGAATTCCAAAATATATAGAAGAAATATTATATAGTGCAATGGAAGATTTTAAATTAGATATAATTGTAGGCAGTGAAGGTCAGACAAGAAATATAAATATTGAACTGCCTAAGTTTACTTTAGTTGGTGCGACAACAAGAGCAGGAGATTTATCTTCTCCTTTAAGAGATAGATTTGGTATAGTTTGTAAATTAAATTATTATACTGAAGAAGAACTTACTGTTATAGTAAAAAGAACTTCAAGAGTTTTAAAATTGGCACTTGAAGAAGATGCCGCAGTGGAAATAGCAAAAAGAAGTAGAAAAACTCCAAGAGTTGCAAACAGATTATTAAAAAGAATTGCTGATTTTGCATTAGTAGAAGGTAATGGAAAAATCACAAAAAAGATAACTGAAAAATCATTAAACAGATTAATGGTTGATTCTTATGGACTAGATCAGACAGATATAGAATATTTGCGAGCTATAATAGATAAATTTAATGGTGGTCCGGTGGGAATAGAGAGTATAGCATCTACAATAGGAGAGGAAATAACAACAATAGAAGATGTTATTGAGCCATTTTTATTGCAAGAAGGTTATGTAAAAAGAACCTCAAGAGGGAGACAAATCACTGAAAAGACATATAAATATTTTAAAATAGATAAGAATTTAGAATTGTTTTAAAAACATAGATAAATAAGAATTTGTTGTTTTTCCTCTTTATTATCGCTGAATTACTAAAAAATATAATTTTAAAAAGGGTTTTAATAATTATATGGTTATTTGTAATCAATCTAATATGTTTTTTATTTGGGAAAAAAGGGTTTTTAAAAATAAATTTTTATAATAATAGTAGAGGGAATATTATATATGAATGAATTAATAATAAAGAATGATATAAAAATAGAAGATATGATTTATGTAATAAGAGGAAGACAAGTGATGTTGGATTCAGACTTAGCAATGTTGTATATGTGTATTAACGGGACAAAAGAAATTAATAAAGCAGTTCATAGAAATATAAAGCGTTTTCCAAGCGATTTTTATTTTCAATTAACTAAAACTGAGTATATGAACTTGAAGTTCCAAATTGGAACTTCAAGTTGGAATACTTATGGTGGGGTTAGAAAATTACCATATGTTTTTACTGAACAAGGAGTGGCAATGCTAGCTTCAACTTTAAAATCTGATGTTGCTATAAATATAAGTATAAAAATTATAAGAACTTTTGTTTCAATGAGAAAGTATATTGCCAGTAATGATTATAATAATAGAATAAATAATATAGAAATAAAATTAATAGACCATGATAATAAGTTTGATACAATCTTAGCAAAAATGAATAAAACAGTTAACAATCATATATTTTATGAAGGACAGATATATGATGCATATTCTTTAATGATGAATATATTAAGTGAATCTAAAGAAGAAATAATAATTATCTATAATTATGCAGGAATAGAACTGTTTAATTTAATAAAAGATATAAGGATAAATATAAAAGTATACAGTAGAGAATTTGATATAGAAGCTTTAAAGAAATATAAAAAGCAGTATGGTAATATAGAAATAATACATAATACAAGTTTTCATGATAGATTTATAATAATAGATAGTAAGATCCTATATCACTGTGGTTCTTCATTTAAAGATTTAGGAAAGAAATGTTTTGCAATAAGTTTAATAGAAGATAACAACATACTAAAGAGCATATTTGATTATTTAAATAAATAATTTTACATTCTCTAAAAAAAGTTTAAACGTTAAAAAAAAATATAATCACTTAAATAATTCTTTTTTAAATTCATCAATAATATCATTCATTAAACTGATATAAGTTTCCCCATTTATTCTTTGTTCATCAGTTATATTTATGAATGGGTCTATCTCTATCTTTATAAGTTTATAGTCATTTATAAATGTATTGGTAGAATCTGATATAACATCTCCCTTTAAAGAATATATGTATTTAATATTTTTATCTCTTATCATATTTTTAGCATCTGAGTATGATTTATCAGCATTTTCAGTTTTTGGGTCTATTGATATAACATTTATACTATATTTAGTCAAATAATTAAATACATTGTTAGTCACTAATATTGTTTTATAACTGCCATTTTTACTCAAATTGTATATATCCACATCAAGTATGGATATATCTTCTTTTAAAGCTTCATAATTTTTTTCGATTTTTTCTTTAATATATACATTTTCTTCATAATTTATTAATGAATTTTTTATATTCCTGCACATCATTAAAAAATTTGAAGGATCTAGCCAAAGCTCTTCAACACTGGCTGTATAACTCATTGCTTTCATAGCGTCTATTATTTCTATATCATTATTTAAATTTATTAAATCTCTAGCAATTAATCCTTCATCACTTAAACCATCATATACAAATTTTTTACCTTTAGAATAATTTTTTAATGATTTATTGGTAAAAGTATATTTTCTAATATCAATTCCTCCTGGATATACACTTACAACATTTGAATAATCTTCATATATCATCTTTGTGGCATATTCAATAGGATATATTGTAGTATAAGTATAGTCATCACTAAAATCATCATCCTCAAAACAACCTGTTAGTAAGAAACTAAAAGAAATTAATGTAATAAGTAAAAATGTTGTAGCAAATGTTTTAACATTATTAATAGAT
>CAZBKY010000033.1:0-2144 GCA_964492595.1 uncultured Muribaculaceae bacterium | reverse complement strand
AATATTCTTTTCTTCATTTTTTATCCTCCTTTAAAGGTACTGGGTCATATCCACATCTTCCCCATGGATTACACCTTAATATTCTTTTAAACCCCATCCATAAACCCTTTAACAAACTATACTCATTAATACATTCTTCCATATATTCTGAACATGTGGGGTTATATCTGCACATTTTGTGAGATGCAAATGGTATGCTTTTATATAAATGTATTAACCTAATAACTATTTTTTTCATTTTCAATCCATTATAATTATACTATAAAAATGTAATAATTACATAAAAAATATAAATTTAATAAATTGACAGCTCTGTTTTTTTCATTTATTATAAATATATAGAAGTTTTTTATAATATATTTAATTATTAATTTGAGAAATATAGGTTTAAAGGAGAAATAAATGTTAGAAGAATATATTAAACTATTAGAGCCTGAAATAACACAAATGTTTTCTACTGATTCATCAGGACACGATATTAGACATTTAGAAAGACAATAAAAAATGCGTTATATATATACAAAGTAAAGAAGGAGGAAACAAATTAGTTATAGGGGTAGCGGCATTTTTACATGATATTCATAGATTAGAAAAAAATGAATCAGGTAAATATTGTTCACCTAAAGATTCACTTCCTAAAATTGAGGAGTTATTAAATAAAATATCGTTTCCAAAAGATTTGGTAGCAAAAGTCCTAAGAGCAATTGAATACCATGAAGCATACAATTGGCATGACAGTGAAAATAAAAACAGAGATATAGAGACATTAGTTATTCAAGATGCAGATAATTTAGATGGAATAGGGATTATGGGTATTGCAAGAACATTCTGTTATGCGGGCGCTCATAAATTAAAATTATATGATCCAGAAATACCATTAAATGATTTAGATGATTATCAAGAAAAATTTGGGGGCCAAGAAACAGTTATACATCATTTTTATCACAAATTGTTTAGACTTGGAGAATCTATGAATACTGCAACTGCAAAAAAAATATCTAGAAAAAGGATGAAATACATGAAAAAATTTACAGAAAAATTTATAAGAGAATGGAATGGCGAAATGTAATTATAAATAATTTCTATAACAAAATGTAGTTCTAAAAAATATATTGTGTTTTAAAAAACATACAAAGAAATTTAATATCTATAAAATATATAATTGTTGTATGTTTTTTATCAATTTTTAATAATTCTAGAATATTAAGTAATACGTGTGTTATAATGTTATATATGAATTCTAGAAAAGGTGATGATAATCGTGGAATTATTAAAAGAATATAATATCGAATTTGAAAAGAGTGGCTTAATTAATAAAGCATTAACTCATACTTCATATGCTAATGAAAATAACGTTGAATCTTATGAAAGGCTTGAATATTTAGGCGATGCAGTATTAGAGCTTGTCGCAAGTGATTATTTTTTTAGAAAGACTCATTTTCCCGAAGGTGAAATGAGTAAACTTAGAAGTCTTTATGTATGTGAGAATGCATTATATGAATATGCCAGTAAAATTGGTCTTTCCGATTATATAAAACTGGGTAATGGACTTGAAGCGGCCAATAAAACTGTTATTGCAGATGTGTTTGAAGCTGTTATTGGAGTTATATTTTTAGAGCAGGGAATAAATAAAGTGCGGGAATTATTCAATAAATTAATTGTCCCTTATATTGAAAATGATACAGATTTTTTAATGGATTATAAAACTTTACTGCAAGAACAAGTTCAAACAGAAAGAAAATCACTAAGATATAAAGTTGTGAATGAATCAGGCCCAGCTCATAATAAAAATTTCAAAGTATCGGTTTCAATAAATGGAGCAGTTTTTGGAATAGGTGAGGGAAAAAGTAAAAAGGAAGCAGAACAACTTGCAGCTAAAGATGCCTTTAGGAAGCAAGCAAAATAAATAAGAAGGTAAATTATGTATATTAAAGAAATAAAATTAAATTCTTTTAAATCTTTTGCTGATAAAGTAAAAATTGAATTAAATCCAACATTTACTGGGATAGTGGGGCCCAATGGAAGCGGTAAGAGCAACATAGTTGATGCAATAAAGTGGGTTTTAGGAGAACAATCAGTAAAAGCTTTAAGAGGTTTTTCAGGAATGAGTGATGTTATTTTTACCGGCTCAAAAAGTAGGGGCG
>CAZBKY010000032.1:0-8051 GCA_964492595.1 uncultured Muribaculaceae bacterium | reverse complement strand
AATAATGCAAATATTTATTTACTTTTGATGAATAATATTATAAGATATTATTGTCCTTTATTTAAAGGACAAATATTCGCAAATGTGTTCAACAACACAATAAAAAAACATTGAATTTCTAATGTTTTTTTATTTTAATATTAATAATTTTCAGCTTTTCTTTCCATGTATGCTTTAGGATGCGCACATACAGGGCAAATTTCATAAGCAAATTCTGCTCTATAAACATGACCACAGTTTCTGCATATCCAGATTGTATCTTCATTTTTTCCTACAAAAACTAAACCATCTTTTACTTTTGATAAAAGCGTTAAATATCTTTTCTCATGCTCTTTTTCAACACCTGCAACTTTCAAAAATAAATCTGCAATATCTTCAAAGCCTTCTTCTTTGGCTGTCTCAGCAAATCCTGCATACATATCTGTCCATTCATAATTTTCTCCATTTGCAGCATCTAATAAATTCTCTTCAGTTGAAGGAATGTCTCCTCCATGAAGTTTTTTAAACCATAATTTTGCATGCTCTTTTTCATTTTTAGCTGTCTCTTCGAATATCGCAGCAATTTGTTCATACCCTTCTTTTTTGGCCTTGCTAGCATAATAATCATATTTTGTCCTTGCCTGAGCTTCTCCTGCAAAAGCGGCTAGTAGATTTGCTTCTGTCTTACTTCCTTTTAATTCCATAATAAATACCTCCATCATAGACATTGTATTACAATTTTTGTTTTTTTTCTACCCATTAATAAAATTTGGTGTAAAGCTAATGATATAAAAACTAATTATGAACTTCAATTCTGTCTTTATCTTCTTCATTAATGTAAATTTTTACTAAATATCTTCCAAGTTCTTTTTGATTATAAATTTTATTTTCTTTTAAATTATTTAAATACATACTAAATAAATCTCTACTGTCAAATGCAAGTGATATATAAACGTCTCCCTTATCACTTTGAGTATTTAAATCATAAAATACTTCATTATACTTAATTTCTATTCTCACTTTATTTTTCAGAGATTCATCATATTTAACAGAGTATGCCATATTATACCAGCTATTAAAATATATATTCATTTTTCCTTCTTTGGGCATTTTATACTCTAATTCTTTATAAGTTAACTTATATTTATCATCCGGGATATTTATATAACTAATTTTAAAATAGCTGTATGTAGTGTAGCTAATACCCACTGCAATTGAAAGCAGAAGAATTATTGTATACACAAAATATTTTTTATATTTCAATTTAATGTTTATTCTTTTTTTATTCAAAATATCTATAAGCAAAATATTCAAAAATATTAAAGATAGTAAAATTATAACAATTCCATATATTTTAATCCCATCAAATAAAGCAAAAAGAGATGCAGAAAATATAACAGCCAAATAAAAGACTGTTATAAAAAGTATAATTTCTAAAAGAAACAGCATTATATTTTTATTAATTGCTTTTTTAATGGTTTCAATTTTTATATTTTTAAATTTTAGAATAATATTATTAAAAATTTTTCTAAAAAAATCTTTAAATGAGGAAGAAGTAGAGTATTTTTTTATCTCTTCTTTAACTATATCTACTGGAGGACCAAGTTTTTTTAAAATTGAGCCTATTTTTTCCCCGTTAGATAATTTTTCATCAATTGAAGTATTATATTTTCCAATAATTTTTTTCTTATACTTAGAATTTTTTAATTCTTTTTCTAATTCTTTTTCTAATTCTTTTATAAAATTTCCTTTTTTGCCCATAAAAACACTCCATAATTTCATAGTTATAATACAATTTATGCACAATAAAGTCAAATTATTTTAAAATATTATATTCTAAATTTTCTACATTTTTGCTTTCTATGATGCCTCTTTTAACTTTCTCAAGCAACATTAAATATCTTATTTTTGTATCTTCGCTCCCAAGTAAATATTCTCTACTTCTTTCTTCCCCTTTGGAATAATCTAATGTTGAAATATCACCAAATTGATCAATTGTAAAATCCACTATTCTGCCATTTATTAAATTGTAATAATGACTTGTATCCCCTACCATGCATTCTCATTATTTTTCCGCCAAATAAATCGTTTAAAATTAAAGTCGTAATAGCACATTGTCCATACGAAGGATTGTTTTCATTCCATAGTTCCTGAAGTTTATAAAAACATGTTTCCCTACTCCAACTCCTTCTTAAAATCTCATAAAATTTCTCTTTCTCATTTGAACCTTTCATATGTAACCTCTAAATTAGCATTATTATAAACCTTTGATTATCTTTGAGTCAATGGTTTTTTATAGTCATTCATAGAGTGACCTTTAATGGCCTTTATTTGTGAGAGAATAAAGATGGTGAAATATGGAAAACGTTAAGAGAGAAAAAACTAATATATATAAAATAATTGGACAAAATATTAAAAGGGTAAGAAAAGAACAAGGTCTTACCGGACTTGAATTGGCTCAAAAATGCAATTTATCATATGGGTATATTAAAAATTTAGAATCCGATCGTGTGGATGCTACTATATCAATAGAAACATTGGCTTTAATTTCAGATATTTTAAAGGTAGACATAACTGAATTTATGAAATATTAAACTTAGCAATCTCTATTGACAAGCGCTAATTATTTTAATATAATTAATATTGAAGGGAGGGATATCAATGAGTTTTTTACCAAGTAGATTTTATTTTGATAATTTTATCGATGACTTTATCAAAGATGACAAAGAGTTTGGAACCATGAAGTGCGATATTTACGAAAATGATGGTAAATATCATGTCGAAATGGATATTCCGGGATTTGATAAAAAAGATATAACTGTTGATTGTGAAGATGGTTATTTAACTATTGAAGCAAGTAAAAGTTATGAAAAAGAAGATAAAGATAAAAAATATATCAGAAGAGAAAGAACTTACGGAAAAGTTAAAAGACAATTTTATGTTGGTAATGTCGATGAGGAAAATATTAAAGCAGAATTTAAAGATGGCGTTTTAAAAGTTAGCGTTCCAATCATCGAAAACAAAACTTCAAGAAAAACAATTGAAATAGAATAAAGGTTGCAAAAAGCAACTTTTATTTTTTTATTTATAAATTGTAATAACGGGTCTTACCTCTAGTAAAGAACTTGTATTCTCATCTAAATAACATTGCCCAAAAACATTTATTTTAAATGCTGAAAATCCATTTTCATAATATCCGTTCATTAGCCAAAACTCTCCAATTTTAGATCCATAAAGCCATTTATAGTCTTCAGTATTTTTTATAATAAAATTGTACTCATCAAAAGTAAGAAGCCTTACTTTTGATGATGCATACTTTTTACATTTATAATTTCCTGATTCCATCTGTTCTTTTAAATATCCTGCACATCCATCTCCCCCTTTACATCCTTTAACCCCTGATGTCTGGTCACATATTTCATACTCTTTTAAATTATAATCACTGACTTTTTCTAAAAAATATTCATTTAAATATTTATTTATTTTTGAAATACTCCATTTATATGATTTAAATAAAACATTATCTTTAAAATAACAGTATTTGTCATCTATACCCTTTTCACAATGAGACATTAAATCTAATTGAGAAGAATCTAGTAAAAGTTTTAATTCGCCATTTTTATCAGATATAACATGCCAAGAATACCCACCTAAATTTATTTTAGAACCTGTACAATATATTATAGATTTACTTATTTCATCAGCATCTTTTAACAAACAATCAACTTTAACTTTTATGGGGTCCGATAATATTCCATAACTTGTTTTCGTCCATAAATAAAATTCTCCATGAAAAGGCAATGTTATTATTAGTTCTTTTTTGTCATATCCAGCCCAACTTTCCGGTATTTTATCTGTTTTAGTAACTGCATAATAACTGAAATTTCCTTTTAAAGTGATTTGCGCATTGTTTTGATTATACTCTAGTTCTTCTTGTTTTATATTTAAATTTTTACATAATCTTTTATAAACTAAAATCTTTGGATTTCCTATAGTTTTATAAGTGCATATTTTGTTATGTTGAAATTTAGCATTAATACCATAATCTGTTTTAATTAACTGAGATGTCCCATTCATCATTTTAGTTTTTATTTTATTCCCGTTCTTGTCATATAAAATATTGTTTTTTAATATATATTCTCCATTTTCATAAAAACTTATTAGATTAATTATCTCCTCTAAACTATTTTTAGTATCGTTTTCCAATATTTTATTATATAAAAATTTCAACGTAAAAAAACATACCGCTACAGCTAGTACAAAAACAATAATAATTTTAAATATTAAATTTTTTTTACTCATAAATTTATTATAACAAAAAATTATTTCATTTTATTCTTTTCTATCTGATTTTCTTTCAAATTAATTGTAAATCTTTACTTATTTTTTTCTTCTCTGGTTTCATACATAAGTTATACAAGATATTCAGCAATTTCATAATTTGTATAACTTGCTCTTTGCATATCATTTATTAATCTATATAATAAATCTACAGAAGCACTAAAACATCGAAGTTCTTCAGCACGACAAATCAAAAAATTATCTGCTATTTTAGGATAATCAATTTTTCTTTCGGGTAACTGTGGTAATATTTCTTCTTCATCAGCTTTTTCAGGAATAAAGGTTCTTGATATTTCTGTTTCTTGTCTTTTCGTTTTTTTATAGTTTTTAATAAAAACTATTCCATCAATTGTAAATTTTAAAGCTTCTAAAATTAATATAAAATTTTATTCACTTCTTTCGATTCTTTGAAATAATAAAGGTAAATCTTCTATTATGATATCTCCATTTATTGTTATTTCTTTCCACTCTGAAGTTTTGATATTTAATATATGATTAATTCTTTTTGAAGTTTCAGGCATAAAAGGACTTATCAAATTAGATATGTTAGCCATCATATATACACATGTATAAGTTACTTCATAAAATCTATCTATATTTTCTTTAGCCAAATTCCATGGTTCATTTTCGTCATAGTATTTGTTTCCTAAACTCACATAATCAAACACAGCATCAATTGCTGATTTTAACTCTCCTTTTTCAATTAATTTACCCACTACATCATAAATCTTTTTAGTTTCATCAATAATACTCGGATCTATCTTAGCTTCTTTAACTATACTATCAAATTTCTTTTTTATAAATGATAGATTCCTGTTAATAAAATTTCCAAGTACGCCTACTAAAAATTTATTATGATTAATAGCAAATTCACTCTCACTAAAGTTAACATCCTTTTTCTCAGGACCATTAGAAATCATATAATATCTTATACTATCAACATCATATTTTTTTACTAGTTCATTTACTGTAATTAAATTGCCTTTACTTTTACTCATTTTCTCATCATTCATATTAACATATCCGCTGCAGATTATATAATTTGGTAAGTTATAATTTTTCTTCATTGCAAGGAGCAAAGAAGGATATATTACAGTATGAAAAGGAATATTATCCTTGCCATGTATATAATAAGAAATTAAATTTTCATCAGTAATAAATTTTTCAAAATCTATATTTTTATCCTCACAGACTTTTTTACATGTAGTTATATAACCTAGCACTGCCTCTATCCATACATATATTCTTTTATCTTCATAACACTCAACAGGGACTTCCACTCCCCAGTCAAGTTGGCGAGTTGCGGCTCTATCTATCAGCCCCATTTCTAAAAATTTAGAAGTTTCCCCTATCGCTTGTTTTCTCCATGTATTAATTTTACTTTTCAATAAAATTTCAATATCTTTTTGAAAAGCGGATAATTTAAAATATAAGTGCTCGTTTTCTTTTAATATAGTCGCCTCTTTACATGTTTTACAGTGTCTATCCTTTAATTCTGATGGGTTAATTGTAGACAGGCATTCATCGCACTGTTCTCCACTTGAAATTCCTCCACAATGAGGGCAATTTCCGATAATTTCTCTATCAGAAAGAAAATTATTGCATTTTTCACAAAAGTCTTGATTTTCTTTTTTTTCGTATATATAACCATTTTCAATTAATATTTTAAAAATATTCTGAACTTCTTTTTTATGATAATCAGTATCTGTTGTAGTATATAAGTCATATGAAAAATTCATTGCTTCAAAACTTTTTACAAATTCTTTATGGTAATACTCAGAAAGATTTTTTGGAGTACCGTTTTCCTTTTTTGCTCTTTCTATTATTGGAGTTCCATGAGCATCTGTTCCTGAAACATATATTACATTATCTTCGCATCCTCTGTAATATCTAGCGATAACATCCCCAGGCAAAAGAGCAGCCAAATGACCGATATGTAACAAATAATTAGCATAAGGCCAAGCTCCTCCTATTAATATATTTCTTTTCATAAACACCTTCATTTCTTTTTAAATTATAACATACAAATTGCAAATTTAAAATTTAGAATAATAAAATAAAGTGTAATTCTATGAAAAAATACTTATTTATTATAATGTCTGAATCTTTCTTTAGGATCCAATATTTTCTTTCTTAGCCTTATAGCATCCGGGGTGATTTCTACTAGTTCATCATCTTCAATAAATTCTAAGGCACCTTCAAGTGTGAATATTTTTGGGGGAGATAAAACTATCGCTTCATCTGCTCCAGAACTTCTTGTATTGCTCATTTCTTTATTTTTGCATGTATTAACATCTAAATCATTATTTCTATTGTTTATTCCTACAATCATCCCTTTATAAACTTCAACTCCAGGATGAATTATAATTGTACCTCTATCACTTAGATTCCATAGAGAATATGCAAAAGAAGGACCATTTTCCATAGAAACAAGTACGCCATTTTTTCTTTTTGATAAAATCCCGGCATATGGCCTATATGACTCAAAACTTTTTAACATGATTCCCATGCCTTTTGTATTTGTAATAAAAGTATTCCGGTATCCTATTAAACCTCTTGTTGGCACTAAAAATTCAAGTTTTGTAAATCCATATTCAGCAGGAATTATTGACTGAAGTTCTCCTTTTCTTTCATTTAATTCATTTATAATAGTTCCTGAAAATTCATCTGGAAGATTTATTATAACTCTTTCAAAGGGCTCACACTTTACACCACTCTCATCTTTAAAAATAACTTCTGGTTTTGAAACCCCCATTTCATAGCCTTCTCTTCTCATATTTTCAAGAAGAATAGATAAATGCAACTCCCCTCTACCAGAAACTTTAAATCCTTCCTGATTTGGCAAGTCTTCCACTTCAAGACCCACATTTCTTTCAAGCTCTTGCATTAGTCTGTCTCTTAAATGTCTGCTTGTTACATATTTCCCGCTTTTTCCGGCAAATGGAGAATTGTTGACTAAAATATTCATTGTCATTGTGGGTTTTTCTATTTCTATAGGAGGAAGTGGGTCTATAACATCTTTATTACAAATAGTATCTCCAATAGATATATGTGGGCATCCTGATATGACAACTATATCTCCATAGTATGCCTCGTTAGTTTCAACCCTTTTTATTCCTTCATAAACATACATTTTAGGTATTCTAAATGCTTCAATATCTCCATTATTTTTAATTAACTCTACTACTTCTCCAGTTTTTACAACACCTTTATTTATTCTTCCGATTCCAAGTCTTCCAATATAATTATCATAATCCAAAGAAGATATTTGGAGTTGCAAATTATCAAATTCACTGCCTTGATAAGGTTCAACCTGTTTCAATATTGTTTCCATCAAAGGTTTAATATCTTTATTATCATCATTTACATCATATTTAACTATACCTTCTTTAGCTATTCCATAAATTATTGGAAAATCAAGTTGTTCATCAGTTGCGCCTAGTTCACAAAACAAATCAAAAGTAAGATTTATTACTTCATCTATTCTGGCATCTTTTTTATCTATTTTGTTAACGAATAAAATAGGTTTTAAATTATTTTTTAATGCTTCTTTCAATACGAATCTAGTTTGTGGCATTGGGCCTTCTGCTGAGTCCACTAAAAGAACTACTGTATCTACGGTTTTGATTATTCTCTCTATTTCACTTGAAAAATCAGCATGACCTGGAGTATCCACTATATTCATTTTATAACCTTTATATCTTATAGAACAGTTTTTAGCGGTTATAGTA
>CAZBKY010000031.1:3494-8431 GCA_964492595.1 uncultured Muribaculaceae bacterium | reverse complement strand
TGAGGCATACATATATGAAGTTTTTATTTCAGGATTGTCATTTATTAACTCAAATGATTCTTTCATGATTTTTCCTTCACGAGCTAAAAAGAAAATATTATAATTTTTAGATTTTTCTATTTCACCTTTAAGCCAAAATGAGAAACCATATAATAAAGGTCCTAAACATTTATATCCAAAATTTTTAAAATAATCAGACTCTTTAGGCAATAAACTTAAATAATTTTTAAATATACTTGTATCTAAATTTTCACTTTTACTTTTTCTTAATTTTTTTACTTTTAATGATTTTATACCTTTTAACCTTGGAACAATAAAATCAACATATAAATTATCTCCCATGTGAATAATATCTTTTTTTGTTATATTTAAATCATTTATTATGTAATCATACATTTTAGAAGTTGACTTTAAAACCTTGGTATCAGAAGAAACATAAACTTTATAGTTACTGGTGTATCCATTTTTATGCAGTATTTTTTTTATTGTTTCTTTAGGTAAATACATATCAGATGTAATTATTACTTTTTTATTATTTTTAACACAATATTTATAATATTCATACATAATTTCATTTCTAACACACAAAGATATTTCTAGTTCTTTTTCCAAATTTTTAATTTTATTAAGTTCTTTTTCAGTGTAAAATATTGCTAGTTTTTTATAAATATCATCTAAAGTCACTTCTTGATATTTGCAATTTGTTCTTGCCTCTATTTCTGCAGCTTTTCTTTTATTTTTAAAATCTTTGATTTTGGAAATATTATTTTTTAAATATACTTTTTCAACTAAATCAAAAACATCGCTAGGAGTACTCACTATTCTAGTAATTAAAGTATCAAATAAGTCAAAAGAAACAAATTTATATTTTTTAATACATTTATAATTCATATTTAACTCCCAAATACTTATTGCAAAATTACTATAAACTTCTTTTTAATTATAACATAGGGATTATTTTTTTAATACAATTAGCTTGTTCTGGTTTTAAAAACTCCACAAGACATGATAGAATATATGTGAGGTTGTTATGGGTATTGATTTAAAAAAAGAAATTTTGGTAAGTATATTAATTCCTGCTTATAATGTATCAAATAAAATTGACAGGTTAATAGAATCTTTAAACAGCCAGGATTATAAAAATATTGAAATAATTATTGTTGATAACAACTCTACTGATGATACTTTAAAAATATTAAAAAATCATTCTAGAAAATATAAAAATATAAAAATATTAAGTGAAAAAAATCAAGGACCTAATTATGCAAGAAAAAAAGCATTTGATAACTCCAAAGGAGCTTATGTTTATTTTGTAGATGCAGATGACTTTTTAGAAAAGTCTTCAATAAGCCACTTTGTAAAATGCATTAAAGAAACTAATGCGGATGTTGTTTTAGCAGACTACAATGAGTTAGATGAAAATTATAAATTTATTAAAAGAATGTATGGAGGCCCAAATACTAAAATTAATTTAAAACAAGAGAAAAATATATTATTATATAAGCCCTCATTATGTATAAAACTTATAAAAAGAGAATTAATAACAGAAGATTCTTTTGTTTTTACTTATATAGGCGAGGATATAAATATTAGCCTTTTGGCTTTAGCTAAAGCTCAGAATATCAGGCATATACCAAAAGTAGTTTATAATTACGTGATTGGAAGAAATGGTTTATCTCATAAAGTAAATTTTGAGAAATTAAATGAATCATTTGTTTCTTTAAAACATTTATTAAATAATTTTATAAATTATAATTTATATGATAAATATAAAGAAGAAATAGATTATATTATTTTAACTCATACGCTATATAGAACATTTGAAAGTGAACTTTTAAATGATAAGAAAGAAAGAAATGTTATAAGAGGCAAAACTATAAATTTATTAAAAGATATGGACTATAAAAATAATAAATATTATAAAAAATCAAAAGTTTATAAATTAGTAAACTATTTTATTGGTAGCGAATTTTTATATAATTTATTTATTAGCAGATTTTTCATTAAACTTTTATATACAAATAAATTCTTTAACAATATATTAAAGAAATTAGATAAATAAAGTTATTTTTTGTTAATTTTTTCTTTTAATATTGAAACTTCTCTTATCAGTGAATTAATTTTTTCTTTTTGCTTGGATACAATTATTGTAAGAGATATGCTTATATATATTATCAAACCTATAAATATTGAAAATATCATATTTGACTGAACCTCAAATCCAAGTAATTTAGTTAAGAAAATCAAGATATGAGGAAATATTATTAAAATTGACATTATAAAAGCAACAAATAGCCACATAATAGCATATTTAGTAGACAATTTGCCTTTTCTCAAAATTAATACTACTGTAATTATTAATAAAAGGGCAAATATCAATACCGAAATTCTTAAATTTGAACTCATATCTTTTTCTCCTTTATACTTACAATAAAAATAGACAAAATAACATTTATCATATAATAAACAGTTCTCCAGGAATATATTGACGAAATTCCATTTTTCCTACTCTTCATTTTAACTGGTACTTCAATTACTGAAAACTTATTTTTCAGAAGCATTACAGTAGAAATTGGCTCAGGATATTCTAAAGGATAATCATTAGAAAAATATTTTATAACTTTTTTATTAAAAGCTCTAAATCCTGAAGTTGGATCTTTAATCTTCTTGCGTGTCAATAATCTGATTTCAAAGGATAGAATTTTTATTCCTACTCTTCTTAAAAAGGTTGATTTATACTTGCTTAAATTACCAATAAATCTACTGCCAATTACACAGTCAAATTTCTTATAAATTATCGGCCTTATTATATTTTTTACAAATTTAATATCATGCTGATTATCTCCATCAAACTGAACAGCTATATCATAATTGTTTTCATAGGCATACTTAAATCCTGTTTGAACAGCTCCTCCTATTCCTAAATTATCCATCAAGTTTATAGAAGGTATTTTGTTTCTTTTTAATATTTCTTTAGTTTTATCTTTTGAACCATCATTAATAACAATAACATCATATTTGGTCTTGTTATCTTTATTATATTTTTTTATAGAATTAAAAACGTTCAATATGTTTTTTTCCTCATTATAAGCAGGAATAATTAATAACACTTTTTCCATAAAAACCCTCATAATCATTATATCAGAAAACTTAGAGGCTTGCAAAATAAGAGCAAAACATGTAGAAGTAGGCATTTTTTATATTACTTTTGTTCTTCTATCAATATACTCATTAACCTCTCAAGTACTTCTTCAAATGTGTATCCATCATATTCTGGTGCTTTTGGAATTTCTAAAACATCAAATAAATCCCAAAATTCCAGTTTGCAATGATAAGCTGCGGGACCTTTAGGAGTATTTAACCCAACAATAAAATCACCATTAAACATTGGATCATTTTCTTCATCAAAATGACTCTTTGATTTCCAGGCTAATTGTTTGTTCTGATTGCATATTATACTAAACAAATAAATTCTTTGAATATATAATTCTTCAAAAGTATGATATTTATCACTGACTTTTTTTGTATTTAAAATATTATTATCCTTCATGGTTTCGATTATTTTATTGATACTCTCATGAGAATTTTTATCCATATTTTCTAACCTCTTAATATTTATTATAATAAATTACATACAGCTATTAAAAATAATTTTATTTTTTCTTTCTTTCAAATATTATATCTGTTTTCATAACTAAAAATAACATTAAAAATAATAAAAATATATAGCATATTATCATTTCGTTTTTATATCCTAATGTGTAAAAAATACTTGTAGCCGAAAAAATTATGTTTACTGCATATATAATTAAAATAGTTTTAGTTTTTGAAGATGTTAATTTATATAACTGGTGATGAACATGTTTTCCATCCCCTTCAAAAAAAGGTTTTTTTATAAGCTTTCTTCTAATAATTGCAAATAAAGTGTCGCATATAGGTATCGCTAAAATAAGAAGAGGCACTACTAAAGATGTAAGTGTTAATGTTTTAAACCCTAAAAGTGCTATTACGGCAATCATTAACCCTATAAAAGTTGATCCACTATCTCCCATAAGAGCTTTGGCTGGAGGAAAATTATGAACTAGATATCCTAAGACAGACCCAAGCATAATTAAAGATAAAATGATATCCACTCCTCCAAACTTGTTTAAAATAAAGCCAAGAATCGCAATTGTTAGAAAATAAATTGAAGCAATGCCAGAACTAAGTCCATCCATTCCATCAATCAAATTTATCGCATTTATCGATCCCACTATTATAAACATAGATATAAATGGGGCAGTAAAGCCAAAATTTAAATTTATTCCGAAAAGTGAAGCTCCTTTTATTTTCAAACCTCCATAAAAAACAATTATTGCTGCGATAATTATATGTATTATCAGTCTATATATTGGTTTTATTCTAAGATTTTCTTTCGTTTTTGAAATATCATCAAATATACCTAAAAGCAAAATCAAAAATGATGCTATTAAAATAGACAGCATTAAATCATTCTTAGGTCCAAAAAACATATAACCTATTAAAAAACTTAAAAATATTCCTATACCACATAACGTTGGTATAGCTTTTTTTCTTGAAACTTTACCCTCGCCCACTTGTATATCTACAAAATTAAAAGACGCAGCAACCTTTCCAGTTAAATAAACAAGTATAATAGAAGAGAAAAAACACACCGCTACTATTAAAAATACATTATATCCATTAACAATTAAATTCATAAACTTGTACTCCTCTTTTAATATTATTATATACTAAACTCAATAATTTTTCCAATAACTAAATAATTATGTAAAATTATGTAAATATTATATTTAAGGAGAATATTCTCACTTTATTATTATATCCTGAATGATATAATATAATTGTATATAATAAATAATGAAAAGGAGGTTATGAAAAATGAAAAAAAACAGTATATTTTTAGTTTTACCTTTTAT
>CAZBKY010000031.1:1982-3484 GCA_964492595.1 uncultured Muribaculaceae bacterium | reverse complement strand
GTAAAATTGTGTAAATATTATATTTAGAAGGTTAATTTTTATTTATTATTATACCCTGAATGTTATAATATAATTGTATATAATAAATGATGAGAAGGAGATGCAAATATGAAAATATATAAATTTATTTTAGTTTCGTTATTTGCCCTTTTATCTTTTTTTATATTAGAAAAAGACATATATGCCCAAACTAATGCATATGTAAAAGCTTCAGCACTCTATATAAGGCAAAACCCAACAACTTCTTCCCCCGCTTTAGCAACTATCTATAATAAAGAATCAATTTTAATTACTGATTTAAATAAAGTTTCAGGTTCTGGATGCTCTGAAGGATGGTATAAAATTCAATATAATGAAATAACAGGATATGTATGCAGCAGTTATGTAGCTCTTGGAGATGTTAATCTAGGATACAACATAGAAAATTTTACAGCAAGAGTATATGCCACCACAGTTTCAACAAGAAGCACTCCTTCAACAAGTGGAGCAAGAATTGATACGCTAATAAACGGCACTAATGTTAAAGTTATTGAAACCTTATCATCTGGAAATGGCGGCTCTATGCCATGGTATAAAATAAATTATCATAACAATCAAACTGCATATATATGCAGTGAATATATAATTAAAAAGTCTGATGTTACTGCTTCAGACAGTGAATACGAACAGGTATTGCAAAATGCAGGTTTTCCAAGTACTTACTGGCCTTATTTAGTATATTTGCATAATAAATATCCTAACTGGCAATTCAATGCGATTAAAACTAATTTAAAATGGAGTAACGTAATAAGTGGAGAAAGCGGGAAAAACTACATAGAAGGAACAATCTATGATGCCTATAGAACTTCCACTACTCCAAGAGAGGGAAAAACTTGGTTTGAAGCAACGGATGGAGTCAATGCATTTTATCTTGATCCCAGAAATTTTTTAACTGAAAAATATATATTTATGTTTGAAAATCTTGGATTTGATGAAACAACACAGGGAGCAGATATTTTAAAGTCGATATTTGGTTCAAGTTATTTATCAAATGATGAGTATGTAAATTATTTTATAGGTGCTGGAAGAATGCATAATGTCAGTGCCGCTCATTTGGCATCAAGAGTGGTTCAAGAAGGAAGTGCCAAAAGTACATATGAATCGATAAGAGGAGATTCAACTTCAACATATAGAGGAAATTCTTTAGCAGGTTTTTATAATTATTATAATATTGGAGCTTATGCAGATAGTTATACCTCCTCTCCTGTAGTAAGAGGTCTTGCGTATGCGGCGGGCATTGTAGGGGGAGATGGAACAAGTTATGGTAGGCCCTGGAATACTAGAGAAAAATCTATATATGGAGGCGCACAATTTATAAGCTCTGGATATATCAACGCAGGACAATATACTTTATATTTTCAAAAATTTAATACCTCTCCTACTTCAAGTTATAATAAATACACACATCAATACATGACAAATGTGCAGGCACCATCAAGTGAAGGAAGTAATATATATAGTTC
>CAZBKY010000031.1:0-1882 GCA_964492595.1 uncultured Muribaculaceae bacterium | reverse complement strand
TCTTCAACTGTTAAGGTTAAAAACACTTTAGGAAAAGAATTGCAAGGAAAAGACATTTTATCAACTGGGCAGCAACTAGTAATACAAAGTACTAATAATGAAATTAAAACTTATACTATAATAGTTAAAGGTGATACAAGCGGAGATGGAAAAATAACAATATTAGATTTACTTCAAGTCCAAAAACATATATTAAATTCCAAGAAATTATTGGATGCTTATATATTAGCCGCTGATAAAAGTGGAGATGCGCAAGTAACAATATTAGATTTACTTCAGGTACAAAAACATATAGTTGGAAGTAAGAAATTATAGGAGGTCTTATGAATAAAATTAAAAAAGTATTTTTGCTGATAATATTTGGATTTAGTACACTATTTATTATCCCCAACACTTTAAACGCAGCTACAACATTTAAAACAACTGCATCCACCTCAAAAGCTATATTAGGAAAAACATTTACTGTAACAGTAAAAATTTCATCATCAGAGAAATTAGGAAGCTGGGAATATACTATTGATTATAATAGTTCAGTATTATCATTGGTAAGTGGACAAAAATCAGTTGCAGATTTTGGAAATGGTTCTAAAACTTCAGCATCATATACTTATACTTTTAAAGCAATTAAACCGGGAAGTTCTAATATTTCAGTAAAATCTTATGGAGCAATTTCATGGGGAGAAGTGAATTTGAAACCTTCAGCAACCGGGACATCTGTAAGCGTTATAACGCAGGCTCAGTTAGAAGCATCATATTCTAAAGATAATAATTTAAAAAGTTTATCGGTAGATAGTGTCTCTTTATCTCCGGCATTTGATTCTAAAATTACAAATTATACTGCAGAGCTTCCCCCAAGTTCAACTTCAGTAAAAATAAATGCTACTGCAAATGATAAAAAAGCCTCAATATCTGGTGTTGGAACATTTAGTGTAATTGAGGGAGAAAATAAATTTTCAATAACTGTAACTGCAGAAAATGGTTCAACAAAAATATATACAGTGACAGTAAACGTTGTGGATCCTAAGCCTATTATTGTTAAAACAAGTAATGGAGCCGAACTAACTGTTGTAAAAAGAGGAAGTGCTCTTATTATACCTGATGGCTACATATCCTCAACTATTACTATAAATGAACAACAAATTCCTGCATTAACTAGTGAAATCTCCAAATTAACATTAGTTGGTTTGAAAAATTCTGAAGGAAAAATAGATTTGTATATTTATGAGAATGGCGAATACACAAAATATATTGAAATAAAGCTGAATAATTTAATACTATTCCCTATTGATAACACAAATGATAAATTAACAGAATATAAAAAAGTAACACTTACAATCAGCGAACAAAAAGTAAAAGCCTATAAATATAATGAGAACTCTAATTTTGCAATAATATATGCAATGGATACTGAAAGCGGAATTAAAAACTATTATACATATGATTTAAAAAATAATACAGCCATTTTATATAATGATGAAGAAATAATTAATTTAAATAAAAAAATTAATCTTTATATGTATATTATAATTGGAATGTTAATTGAAACGGGTATATTATTTATTATATTAATACTTTTATTAAGAAAAATATCAATTCAAAACAAAAGAAAGAATGAAAAACTTAAAAATGAAAAATCAAAGATTGAGTCAAATATAGAAGAAAAGCATAAACAAGAAAAAATAGAAAATAAAAAAAAGGATAAAAAATAATAGTTTTTATCCTTTTTTATGCATAAAATAACTTGACAATTGAAGATAAATTGGGTAAAATATTTTTTGATATTGCAGGTGTAGTTTAATGGTAGAACTTCAGCCTTCCAAGCTGCTAACGTGGGTTCGATTCCCATCACCTGCTCCATAAGGTAAAATCGGCGAAATTATTC
>CAZBKY010000030.1:0-9014 GCA_964492595.1 uncultured Muribaculaceae bacterium | reverse complement strand
TTTTTCATATTCCTCCCAATGGTTTTATATTATATATAGAATTGATACTTTTGTAAATACATTAAAAAAGATTGTTTTACCAGTCATATTCTTTGTTATATCCGCCACTTTCATATTTGCTGCATTTTAAATATGGAGTATATTTTATTGCATCACTCATCTTGCTGGCAACTACATAGCCACTGCATTCTTTATTATTTGAATCCCTAATTGTACTTATATAATCATTTTTTACTAAGTGATTTACTCTTATATAAATATCAGAATCTATACTATTGTTATAATTATTTTTTATATATTCTTCTCCTGCTTCTATTAGACTTTGTTCTACAGTTTCATATTTAATTGTCTTTCCACTAATAACCAAGTCAGGTTTAATACCAGGACCCAATGCTTCATTTAAGTTTCTTATAAGCCCCATTCGATTTAACCCATATATCGCATATACAAGCATAATAACTGCAAGAAGTACAATTATTAATTCGATTACTAAACCCCACCCTCTTTTATTTAATTTCATATTTTTCACCTTTTCTATACTTTTATTATAAGAAATCATAGTTATTTTTTCAAGTTATTGGTACAGAATATCTTCAAGTTTATCTTTTAACTTACTATTTTCAATTTCATTAACTATATTTTTAAGTTTTTTTGATTTCATATTTAAATTCAATTTTGATTCATACTCATTTAATTTATTTATTACCTGATTAATAGTTTTACTTATTAAAGATTTGCTTACATTATTTAGCTCTGCGATTTCATTTAAACTCAGATCTTCATAGTAATATTTATTAAAATATTCTTGCTGTTTAGAGGTTAGTAATAATTTATATTCTTCATATAGTTCTATATAATATTCTCTTTTATCCATTAAAACTCCTTAAATAATCCATATATATACTTTTCGATATCAAAACTCATTAAGTCTTCGGGTTTTTCTCCAAATCCAATATATTTGACAGGAATTGAAGTATCATGTTTTATACTAAGAACTATTCCCCCTTTGGCGGTCCCATCCATTTTAGTAAGAATTAAACCTGTAACATTGGTAATTTCCTTAAAACTTTTTGCCTGACTTATTCCATTTTGACCCGTTGAAGCATCAATTACAAGTAAAGTCTCTTCGGGACTTCCAGGAGACAAGTTGTTTATTACCTTATTAATTTTTTCCAGTTCCTTCATTAAATTAACTTTATTTTGTAGTCTTCCTGCGGTATCTATTAATACAATATCAATATTATTTTCTTTAGCTTTAGTTATTCCATCATACACTACACTCGCAGGATCAGATACTTCACTGCTGAAAAATTCTGCTTTGACTCTCTCCGACCATATCTTAAGCTGATCTATCGCACCTGCTCTAAAGGTATCTCCTGCAATCATCATTACTTTTTTGCCATTATCAATTAGTTTTTTGGCTATTTTGGCAATACTTGTAGTTTTACCTACCCCGTTTACCCCTACAAACAATATTATATTTAATTTACCTTGAATAATATTTAATTTAGAACTGACAACCTCGCCATCAACATAAAGCATTAAAAGTTCATCAACAATTATTTCCTTTAATTCATTAAAATTCTCAATACTCTCTTCTTTGCATCTTTTTCTTAACTTTTCTATCATAAACATAACAGTATCTACACTGATATCCGCCATTATGAGAAGCTCTTCTAATTCATCAAAAAAACTATCATTTATTTTAGTATATTTAATTCCCAGTATATTTAATTTATTAACAAATTCTTTCTTAGTCTTTTCTAAACCTTTAGAATATACTTCTACTTCTTTATATTCCTCAATGCTTTTTTTATTAAATACATTTTTAATTTTAGAAAATAATCCCATAAATATCTCCTACTAAAATTCTATCATAAAGATAGAGAAAAAACACTTATAAAAAGTTTATTATAAAGTATTATTAAGGTAAAATATCAAATAGTATAGACATTTTCATATAAATATTATATAATTATATTAATAAATTTACTTTTATGTATTCGGAGGAAAGAAATGAATGATAAAAAATCAGGTGAAACTTTAGTTTTTGCTTTAGGCGGACTTGGTGAAGTCGGAAAAAATATGTATGTTATAGAACATGATGATGAAATAATTATTATAGATGCCGGAGTAATGTTTCCAGAAGAGAATCTTTTGGGAATTGACTATGTCCTAGCAGATTATACTTATTTAAAACAAAACCAAAGTAAAATTAAAGCATTATTTATAACACATGGACACGAAGATCATATAGGAGGTATTCCTTTTATATTATCAAATATAAATTTTCCAACTATATATGCTCCTAAAGTAGCTTATAAACTAATAGTTAATAAATTAAATGAAAGATTAATACCTACTAAGAATCTAGTAGAGTTTAATGAAGAAACTAAAATAAACTTTAAATATTTTGATATTGAGTTTTTTAGAACTACCCACTCAATTCCAGATTCATATGGAATAAGTATTACTACCCCTAATGGAGTAATTGTATCTACCGGAGATTTCAAGTTTGATTTAACACCTATAGGACCTATAGCTAATCTACAAAAAATAGCTAAGATTGGTGAAAATGGAGTTAAATTATTAATGAGTGACAGTACAAATGCTTTAGTAAGTGGTTTTTCTAACAGTGAATCTATAGTGGATGAAACTCTAGGAGATATTGTAAGTAAATGTAGTGGAAGACTTATAATAGCTACTTTTGCAAGTAATATTTATAGATTGACTCATATCATCGAAACTTGCAAAAAAAATAATAGAAAAGTTGTTGTTTTTGGAAGAAGCATGAACAATAATGTTGATATAGCTGTTGAATGCGGCTATATAAAAGATAAAGATATTTTTATAACTTCTGATGAAGCTAATAGACTTAAACCAAAAGATGTATGTTTGCTATGTACAGGATCTCAAGGCGAACCTTTGGCGGCGCTTTCTCGTATAGCAAATGGAACTGATAGAAATATTGTTTTGATGCCTCAAGACACTGTTATATTCTCTTCTTCGCCTATTCCCGGCAATGCAATGAGCATAAATAGAATTATAAATAAATTATATTTAAAGGGAGCTAAGGTATATACTAATACAGATGAATCAGATATACACACAAGCGGACATGCTAAAGCTGAAGAATTGCAATTAATGTTACGATTAATTAACCCCGAATATTTTATGCCAGTTCATGGGGAATACAGAATGTTAAGAGCTCATACAGAGCTGGCAATTAATTGTGGAATACCAAAAGAAAAAACTTTTGTTCTCAAAAATGGCGACATACTTTCTCTTCATGATAATATAGTCGAGAAAAAATATTCTATTCCAATTAATGATATATATGTTGATGGCAAAAGAATTGGAGATGTTGGAGCAACTATAATAAGAGACAGAAAAATAATGTCTACAGATGGAGTTTTATCAGTAATATTGAATATTGATGCAGTAAATAAAAAATTGTTATTAGAACCAAACGTTACTACAAGAGGTTTTGTAATTGTAAATGATAATCAAGAATTAATAAGAACCATACAAAATAAAGTATCTAAAATTGTATTAAATGAATTTGAAAAAGACAATTTTAATTTAGTGGATTTAAAAAACAAAATTATATTAGAAATAAATTCATATATAATAGAAACAACTGGCAGAAGGCCTATAATTATACCGATTATATTAGATATTAAAAGACAATTAGCTAGTGGCTAATTGCTTTTTTTTGCTTTTTGAATCCAATATGCTATTTTGAGCATAAATTTTTTAGTAAATATCCTGTTAGAAAATACTGTAAATTTTATTAAAAACCCAGGTATAATTAATAATTTATTGTTAAACATCTTTTCAATAGCATATTTAACCACCTTATCAACTTCTAATGCTTTTACATTAAATGAGACTTTTGCTCTATCATTAAAACCTGTATTCACAGGTCCGGGACATAATATACTTATATGAACATTACTTTTACTTTTTCTCAATTCTTCGTATATTGCAGCACTCAAACTGTATATATAAGCCTTTGATCCGTAATAACTTGATAATAATGGCCCTGGCTGAAAAGCTGCCGCAGAAGCTACATTAAGTATTCTTCCACTATCTCTTTTTACCATATCTTTTAAAAATAGCTTAGTAAGAATATGATATGCTTTTATATTTAAATCTATTAAATTTAATTCTTCATTTAAATCAGTATCCACAAATTTACCAAATACACCAAACCCGGCATTATTAATTAATAAATCTACTCTGCCTTTAGTTTTATCATAAAGTTCATATAAATTCTTTTCAACAGATAAATCCATCGAAATTATTTCAACCTCGCCCTTTAAAGTTTTTTTAATTTCCTTTAATTTAGTTTCATCCCTGGATACTAAAATTAAATCATATCCTAATTCAGACAATTCTTTAGCAAATTCTAGTCCTATACCACTAGAAGATCCTGTTATTAACGCTCTCATATAATCACCCTAATGTAATTATACACTATATTGTTTTAAATGTAATTGTTATTTATAAACTCATTTAAATTAAGTCAGTAATTTATTTTATTTTTAAAGTTATTGCATGCTCTGCTAAATTTAAACCTGTATGAAAGCAATGTTTTGGTTCCCTTTCAATAATTATGCGATTACATTTTTTATATTTTTGATTTAATAATTTTATATCAAAATATTCTGAAAGTCTTTTTTCTCCCATTATATCTAAAATCATTCTTACCTTAATTCCCGATGAATTTATTAAATAATTTTCTATTTTATCAACGATTTCAGGATTATCCACTCTTTCTAAATAAGACCCAATATGATAGGGCACATCAATAGATAGTTTCCCATTATAATCACACGCAGAATCTCTACTATTAATCATATAAATATCTCATTTTCTAATTTAATTATATATATCATTTGTGTGGATGTCAAAATACTTATCCTGGGAATGCTTTTCTAGTAAGTTAACTTCCTCATATTGTTCTAAAGCCTCATTTACTTCTTCGTTTCAATTAGAGTTTTTAACATTAGTTTTTTCGGAATTTTAGAATATTCATTTATATACCAATCAGCAAATAATCCAGTAGCCGATGTATGCTTGTCATGTCTATTTTTTCTTTCTTCATCAGACATTTCTGCTAGTGTTTTATCATGATTTTCTGGAACAAATACACACCATAAATTAGATTTAGCTTTCTTCAGCTGATTACCTCTTGATTCAAATGATAGAGAGCCTTTACTTACTCCATAAAAAGTATAGAAGTCTTCCCCATCATAAAATGTTAAGCAATCAACAAATCGACAAGTACGATTTTCTACGTTTCTCATTGTTTCAAGCAATTCAGATATATTTGAACTAATACCACTTCTTTTTACAAAAGCCCCAGGATACCCAGGATTATTAGGGTAATGATCTATATAAAATCCAGCATCAGCAACAAAACAAGGTATACCAAGAAGACTATATGCTTCAAGTACTTTTACTCTCGATACTTTCTCGATATCGTTTATATCTGGTTCATCAAAATCGTGTTTAAAAAAATCAATATCTATATTTTTATTTTTAAATTGTTCTTTTACTGAAATATATTTTCCATAATTCCCAGTAACATATACTATTTTTCCCATTTTACATACCACCTTTAAACTTATAAAGTTTTTTAACAACATTTGGATTATATTCTGGTTGGGTTAAATCTATTTGTTTATCTGAAGCAATTTTTCTTGATAAATACATCATTTGTAACGATAAGTAATATTCTTTCCAAAACTTATTTTCATCCTCAGCAAAAGTATCAAAAAGAAATACATTTTCATAATTTTCTTTCAAAACATTTAATTCCACTTCATCTAGTTCTGCTTTCTGATGAGCTAAGTATATAACTGGATTTATTGGGTTTTGGAACAATGAATTACTTCTACCATGACAATAGGAACCCTTATCATGAACTAATGGAATGGCACTACCAGTTTCTGCTAAATTAGATTCCAAAATTATTTCTGATGTTTTAGTATCATATCCAGAAATTATTTGTACAATGTCAGTATTTAAAAAATTGAAATTTAGTGAATTAATTTTATCTTTGCTTTTTGAAATAAGTAATTTTACTTTTTCATTTATTTGTTTTAGTTGTTCAGAAGAAAGTCCATTTCCATCACAACAAGTTAAATCTAAAAGAATTAACATAGGAGCTAATGTGGATACTAATGATACAAAACTTTTTTCTTTATCACAATAATATCCATTACTCCAATTAACTACATCAAATAATGGTTGTAAAGATTGTCCAAAATATCCACTTTCTATATAATCATCTTTAGTATGACAATAACTCTCGGCAATTAAGTATTTACTTCCCTCAAAAGTATGTAATGCTTCCATTATTCCATTAGTTGTTCCGCTTTTAGAAATGGCAATTAATCTTTTATAATAATTAATATTTTCTTTATGAAAATAATCTCTTGGTTCAATTACCTCTGCATGGAACTTATAACTTTCTAATATCATTTTTAAATAATAAGCTATCGCTTTAGATCCACCAGTTGCCATAATTAAAGTTGGAACATTTTTTCTGTTTAATAAAGGATTCCAAAAATTTCTTAAAAATTGAAAACAAGTAAATTGCTTTTCATAATTAATTTGCATTAATCTTTCTTCAAGTTTTTGAAAATTAATTTCAGCTGGTTCTGTATATTGATGTTTTATCATTTTAAAACCTCCTCTTTCAATAATATTATATCAAAAGAAGTGGCAATATATATGTCAGTTATAAAATTCTTTTAATAATTTAATTGATTTTATTCTATTTATATAGAAATGTCTTATTTCATTTTTTAATTCACAATAAGCTGCAATTCCATATTCACCACTTAAAGCGATTAAATCATATGGATGAATAGTTCTTTTCGTTATATCTTTATCTTTTGAATAATATTCTATTAAACATTTCCTTTTTTCTTTTATTGCTCTATTGGCAGTATTATAAATATTCTTGTTCTCGATTTTTATTTGTACAGGTGTTATAAATCTTTTTGGTACATCAACATTTTGATTTAATACATACCCTCCATATGGGCCTTTAATTGTATCTATATAAATCCCGGCCTTTTCAAGTTCATCTTTATACACTCTTATCATCCTTGGTGATACCTCTAATTTCTCTGATAATTCTTGAATGCAATACTTTTTGCCCGCACTTAATAATTCAATCATATTTAATATATTACTTATTTTAGACACATTATTCCTCCATTAATGACTACTATTATCACTATATTTTTATTTTAACTTTATAAA
The DNA here is from genome assembly GCA_964492595.1 of uncultured Muribaculaceae bacterium. Lineage (GTDB taxonomy): Bacteria > Bacillota_I > Bacilli_A > RF39 > UBA660 > CAYNFP01. The sequence continues at coordinate 1,733 of CAZBKY010000030.1, read as the reverse complement.
TTATTTTTCATTTATCTCATTATGATTACTATAATATCTTTGATTTTCGCTGCTTGGTTTGTCTGGAATTGTTAATAATATTTTTCCTTTTTTTATTAATGGTCTTAAATAGTAGTTTTTAAAATGCTTTACACTATATCCGAAATTATCCGCTATTTCTTTGGAGGTTTTAGGGGAAATTATATAAGAAAGAATATCTTCTTCATTAAAACTGTATGATTTCTTGTTTTTTATTTGTTCTTCACCTTGGTGGATACCTTGGTAGATACCTTGGTGGATACCTTGGTGGATACTATTATTCGAATTATAAAAAGTCACTCTAAAATCCCCCCGAATTTCTTCAAATCTTGGAGCTGGAAGGCTATATTTTTTCATTGCGTTCTTCATTGTGGGTATACCTGTATGTCTATTTTCAATAATAGTTCCAAATTCTTCTAGCAATTTAATAATCGTACTATTACGAACTTCCATAATATTATCCGTGCCAAGTTTTTCTATTTTATTACTTCCATATAAAGAGCCCGGATTTTGAATTTCTATTCTATTTTTAAAAATATGAATTTGAATATATGTAGCTTCTCTATAAACACTATAATCTCTATGTACAAGAGCATTAGCTACAGCTTCTCTTAATGCATCTAAAGGGTATTCATAAAAATCCTCCCTTTTCCCAGTATCAGAACTTATTATTATTCTTTTTTTCATATTTCTTTTTATAAAAGAAAGCGTTCCTTCCAACATTTCTTCTATAGTTCCTTCAATTCTTTCGTTGTCTTCGAATCTTTGTTTCATTTCTCCAAGTTCACCAACTTCATTTCCGGGAAAAGCAGAACATGCGACAAACAATTGTTGGCAAAAGGCTTGAGGATAATCAGCAAATAATAAAACTCCAGCAAGAGTAGGATATATATTTCCCGCTTCATTTTCTATAATTCCACAAAGTTTCAAAATTTTCTTATCTTCAAATTTAGATAAATGTTTCTTTAAAGTTCTCATTTTCGTAATATAACTAGTAAGCTTCTCTGTATTTAAATCCTCAAGTCTAGCGCGTTTTATAGGTCTTAAATCCTCTTGAATACCATCTTTGTAACTTTGTAAAGCATACACCTCATATTCTGTCATCGGGTCATCACTGTCTCCAACTCTAATATAAGATCCTTTTATGATTCCAAGATTTTTATAATAACAAGGTTTTTTATTTTGTGGTAATTCATTAATTTTACAAACCAATAATTTTTTCCCATTATATGAAAACGGCAAAAATTCGGGTCTTATTTTTGGTTCCATAGAATCTGTGCATAAAGTTGTTATTTGTTTTTGCAAATCGTTTACATCATATACATCAGATTCTGTAAATTCGTTATTCTCATCAATTCCAAATATAATAATACCACCATAACTATTTGAAAAACTTGATATAGTATCATAACACTTTTTAGGAAAACCACCATTCGCTAATTTAACTTCTATTTGATTTGTTTCAGTTTTATGTTTTTTTACATATTTTATAATTTCAACTATTTCCGACTCTCGCATTGATTAGATCTCCTTTTTTTTAATAAAATGACAATTCACTAACTTTTTGTAATATGAATTATCTAATATAGATTATACTATATTTAAAAGAAAATGAATTCTATTTTAATATTATAACAAAAAAGAATATTTTTCAATATTCTTTCAGAGTGTTGACAAATAGGTAAAAAAATAACTTATTTGTCTTTTTTATAAAA
>CAZBKY010000029.1:0-9598 GCA_964492595.1 uncultured Muribaculaceae bacterium | reverse complement strand
ATATATTTGATACAATTAAAAGCATTTCCAATAATAAAAGTAGTGCGATGCAAAGTGAACTCTTCTGCAGTATTTTTGAGGTTAAGGAAATTAATAATACAACAGTTAATAACTACTGCATAGGATATAGACCTATAGGTGTTGAGTATAAAAGAATATTCCTTGATCTAAAACAAAAATACAAGGAAAATTATGAAATCTTTATTCCTATAATAATATCTTTAATTAGTATATTAGATGAGCACATTTATATCTCGAGTAAAGATGATTTAAAACTTATAAACGAAAATAAAAATTTGAAAAAAGTATGTGAAGAATTATTAAAAATAGCTATTAATGATGAACATGTAGATAAGGAATTTATAACCAATATTAAAGAAAAATTATCTTTAAATAATTTATATGAAAGTATTGTAGATTTTTTAACGTATGCCGTACTTGAAAATAATCAGCCCTTATATATACAGGATATAAAAATCAAGATAAATAAAAAAGAACTTGATGAGTATTTAAAAATCAAGTTATATGAAGGAATTAGTTATGTCACTTCTTTGAAGGAACTTGCTAAAAAAAATAATATGTATGCTAATGCAGAACTTGGCTCTTTAGAATTTGATGGTCTAGTAAGCGGAACTCCTAATTACAAAAAAAGTTATGAGTATTACTTAAGGGCAACAAGTAAAAATCATCCTAAAGCCTGCTGGATGGTTGCAGATTTAATTATGACCAGTAAAGTCGGTAACATAGATGAATATTTTAATATAGCGTGGGAATATCTAAAAAGAGCAATATCTTTAGGAAGCTCGGCAGCTTTAAATACAATGGGAAACTGTTATATGAAGGGATTAACTCCAGAAAAAAAGAAAGATAAAGAAAAAGCTACAGAATTTTACAGGCAATCAGCAGAATTTGGTTATACATATGCTTATAACAATTTGGGTTTAATATGTGAGAGTGAAGGCTTACATGAAGAAGCTTTAAAATATTACAAAATCAGTGCAGACTTGGGAGAAAGCTGGGCTTTAAATAAAGTGGGAGAGCATTATAGGAAACTAGGAGATAGAAAAACTGCATATATTTATTATGTAAAGTCTAGTGAAGCTCCAATTAGTGAAAGAAATTATTACAGTTATTATAATTTAGCCAAATATTATTATTTATTAAATAAAAAGACTAAAAAAAGAGGAATAGAATACTTAAATATTGCCAGTTCTAATGGGGTAAAAAAAGCAAAAAATCTTTTGAAAAAATTATAAAAAATTATCACTAATACTTATGCTAATTTTGTGATAATTCTTAATTAATTATTTGCTATTTATTGCTGTAATGTAGAAGTCTAGTTATTTATTTTCAAATCATAAAGAAGTTCTATAAAAGGATTTAGATCGCCATTTACTGGTATTCATCTAATACTTCATAATATTCCAATCTATCCTCTTTTTTTTATTGAAGTTGGCAAATAACCATTTTTAATAAGTTGATAGTTCATAATGATTCTTGATGTTATACCATTATCATCATCTAACGGACTTAGGTGTTTTTTTGTCCCTTATTGTATCGACTTCTCTTACTGAATACAATTCCCTTAAAACTATATTTAATTCATCAATCATTTTCCCATGCTCTTCAGGAGTTTAAGGATTATCAACTATTACTTTAAGTTTCTTTTCAGGTTTTTTAACATATTTTCTTGGCATTTTTATCACCTCCACTTTTATTCTAGTGTAAGTAATAATTTTTGGCTGCCCTATAAAGAAATTTTTAACAATTTATTGAGATTACTTCTCTTGTATATTTTTTATTTTCTAAATCAATGTCAACATAAATTAATATATCATTATTAACTTCGCTTTGACCAGGCTGAATACAAGTTGTGTTATTTATACTATTGATCCATTTTCCGGTTTCGGTATCTGGACTTTCGTGTATGTGTCCATGTAATGTTAAGAGTGGTTGTTTTTCTTGGATAAAATTATATATATCTACTGAGCCTATATCTAAATCTTGATATAATAATTGTCCTAATTTCAAATTTGCTGGCGGCATATGAATTATAAAAATCGTCTTCTCATAATTACTAGATATTGGCAAATCATTTAATTTATTTTCCATTTTAGGTAATTGACTAGTAGCATATTCAAACCAATTTGGTATTTCAATATGACCTTTTTCTGATGATAAAAAAGCACTAGAAAGTTGTCTTTGAAAAACATAATTATCTTCCATTACAACTCTATCTTTACAACCAAAGGGGTGGTCTAATATGTAATTCATTCCTATAAAATCATAACCTTCAACATTTATTTTGCTTGATGCAATATTATTCACATTATTGTATAAATTACATAATTCATTAAAGTCTTTATCAATAGGAAGTATGTCATCATTACCTAACATTCCTATATATGTAATATTATTTTCTTTTAATTTATCAAAATAATCTTTCAGATACTCTTTAACAAATCTCGGCTGCTCTTCCATCCTTTTACAATGTTTCGGTAACATATCTCCACCGTCAACAATGAGCTTAATATCATTTTCTAAAGCTATTGCTAATATCTTTTCATATTTATTTTTATCTCCATGAAGATCCGTTATATATAAAAATCTCATATTAACTCCTTAGTTTCACAGCAATTTCTTGAACAGTTAACAATTCTTCTTTTTCTACTCTAGTTTTATCTCTTGGAATTAAATGCGTATGAAAATGTTTAATGTTTTGGGCATTACCACTATTGTGTAAAACCGTTAATCCTGTAATCCCAAGTTTTTCTTCTAATAACTTTTTCATTTTTTTTGATACTTCATGAATATGAATAATAGTATCATTATCAACATCGTTCATATCTAATATATGTTTTTTAGGTATAATTAATAAATGCCCGTTGTAATCAGGAAAATTGTCTAAAAACACTTTAACTACTTCATCTTCATAAATAGTTTCGGAATTTAAATCTCCATTTATTATTTTACAAAATATACAATCCATAAAGTTCATTCTCCTCTCCTTCTACATACTTCGAAAATATTCGGAACTACCATTGCCATCTTCAAACGGATGGATCTTAACAAACTCAACCGGTCTATATATCCCACCAAGTAAGATGTCTGGCATCAATAGGCCATGAATATCTTTAAGTTTATCTTCATCTAATGGTTCATAAATCTTGTTTAAATCTTCAATAGAACTTAAAGCATTATCCACACGTCCTAATTTTAGTTGCACTTTTAAATATAATAATCTTAAATAAATATCCTTTAATACGCAATTCGCTAGCTCTTAAATGTTGTCTTATTTTTTCTTTCATTTAAAATTTCCTTAATTAAAATATAGTATTTAATAAAACAAATGTAAATTCCCAGTTAGAATAAAAAAAATTATTTGACTTATGATATAATAATGGTGTGTTTTCTAAAAGGAGTGCTTTATGAAAAAATGTGCAATTGTTTATAATCCTCAAAGTGGGCGTAAAAGTCAGATTAAGAATTTTAAGATTTTTAATAATATATTTAAAAAATATGGCTATAAAACAGAATTAATACCAACCAAATGTCAGGGAGATGCCACTACTATTGTGGAGGATTTAAAACATGTGGATTTAGTATTGGTAGCTGGTGGAGATGGAACTTTAAATGAAGCAATTCTTGGGAATTTAAAAAGAAATAAGCAATTATTAATGGCTCAACTACCTTTAGGGACTCAAAATGATGTAGCTCATATGTATGGTCTTACAAATAATCCGATTAGAAATTTAGAATTGATTTTAAGTGGTGTAGAGAAAAATATAGATGTTTGTTTACTTAATGATAAACCATTTATTTATGTAGCTTGCATGGGTGCATATGTTGATATTGCTTATGCAACCCCAAGAAAACTTAAAGAAAAATATGGAAGACTTGCATATATATTATATGGAATTAAACAGTTAAAACAATCTTTTCACCATTATGATATTAAATATGAAATAGATAAGAAAAGATATTCTGGAGAATATTCCTTTATATTTATTACTAACAGTAATAGAGTTGCAGGAATGGGAAACATATATAATGATATAAAATTGAATGATAATAAATTTGAAGTTTTGATGTGCAATATAAAGAATAAATGGGATATTTTTAAAGCAATTTACTATCTAAAAAGAAGAGAAGTTCACAACTTGCCAGGATTCAAATATTTTAAAACAGATAATTTTAAAATAGAATTTAGTGATATTCCTGTAGCTTCTTGGTGTATTGACGGTGATGAATATAAACGCCGTACTTCAATATTCGATATAAGAATAACTAAAAAAATTACAATGCTAATACCTTCTAAAAATATTAATAAATTATTTGAAGAAGATAGAGAATAGTGATTTTCTCATTTCCTAAAAACTTAAATGAAATTTTCTTAAAATCTCTTAATAAAGTACGTGTTTTTTTTATAAAATGGTTAATTTGCAAATTATCTATTTTTTTTTTATAATAAATATGTTACTTAGGTTATAAAATTATATAGGTATTACTGGAGGTACAATAAATGAAAAAACATAAAAATTTGTATAAAAAGAAACCATGGACAAAATTTTATGGGAAGTTTAAAGATAGTTTAAAGTACCCTAACTCAATGGTGGAATTAATAATTAAAACCGCTAAAAAGTATCCTAAAAATATTGCTTATGAATATTTTGGTAAGAGTGTTACTTATTCTAAGTTTATAGAACAGATTGAAGAGTGTGCTAAAGCCTTGAAATATAATGGAGTGAATAAAGGAGATTCTGTAACTATATGCAGTGCCAATACTCCTGAGGCAATTATAATGTTTTATGCTATCAATATGATAGGCGCTATAGCAAATATGGTGCATCCTTTATCAAGTGAAAATGAAATACAAGAGTACTTAAATATTTCAAAAAGTAAAATAATATTAACAATAGATTTAGCATTTCAAAAAGTAAATAATATTCTATCAAATACATCAGTTGAAAAGGTTATTATAATGACTGCAGCAGACGGTATGAATCTTCTAAAATCATTTTTCTATTGGTTTTTTAAGGGGAGAAAGACCGAAACCGATGAAATGTTTCATGATAATATTATGCTATGGGCAGATTTCTTAGATAGTGGGGTTCACTATAGAGGGGAATATAAAGATTATCAGAATAGTAGTGATCCAGCCGTTATACTTTATAGCGGAGGAACAACGGGTATATCTAAAGGTGTTATTTTATCAAATAAAAACTTTAATTCTCTTGCAATTGGCGGGCATTTAATGTCAGAAACTGCAGAACATGGAGATTCAGTGCTTTGTATAATGCCTTTATTCCATGGTTTTGGTCTCGCAGTTTGTATTCATACTCCTTTATATATTGGTATGAAGTGTATATTGCTCCCCAGTTTTAATGTTAGAGATTTTCCATTACTGATAAAGAGATTTTCTCCAAATTTTATTGCGGGAGTTCCCACACTATATGAATCATTGGTAAAGAGTAAAATATTCAAAAAAAATGGTCTTAAATTTGTAAGTTGTGTTTTATCCGGGGGAGACTTGTTAAAAGAAAAACTTAAAAAAGAAGTTGATGAATTTTTGAAATTTCATGGATCGGGAGCTAAGATTAGATGCGGATATGGTTTAACAGAGGCCACTGCTTCGGTTTCTTTGGCGCCCATTAATAGCAATAGAGATGAAACTATTGGCATTCCTTTTCCAGACACTTATTTTAAAATTGTAGAAGTTAATACACATAAAGAAGCCGATATTGGAACCGATGGGGAGATATGTGTAAGTGGTCCTTCTGTAATGCTTGGATATCTTGATAATGAAGAAGAGACTTTGAAAACTTTAAGATATCATGATGATGGTATGCTTTGGCTTCACACGGGAGATATAGGGTGTATGGATAAAGATGGATTCATTTATTTTAAGCAAAGACTTAAAAGAATAATAATCTCTTCTGGATATAATATATATCCTTCTCAAATTGAAAGTATCATAGAAGAACACCCAGATGTAATGACATGTACAGTTATTGGTATTCCTCATCCATATAAAGTACAAGTTGCTAAAGCATTTATTGTTTTAAAAGATGGAGTAGAAGAAGGCGATGCGACTAAAAGAAGCATTAAAAGATATTGTGAAAAGAACATTGCAAAATATTCACTTCCATATGAATATGTATTTAAAAAGTCATTGCCAAAAACTAAAGTAGGCAAAATTGCTTATACAGAATTAAGTAAGGAATAAAAGGTTAGTATGAAAAAGTGTTGTAAAATAGTTCTTATTATACTTCTATCATTTGTACCATTTAATATAAATGCCACTAATAAAGCGGTAGTTGATATTACTAAAATGACAGTGAGCGAACTTCAAAAGTCTGTAGATGATGGGTATTTAACATATGAATTAATAACTAAATTATACATAGACAGAATTGAAGCATACAATTCAAAATATAATGCTATAATTTCTATAAATAAAGAAGCTGTAAATTTGGCGAAAAAAGCAGATGAAGAGTATGTAAAAAGTGGTAGAAAAAGTGAAATATTTGGTATGCCAGTAATTTTAAAAGATAATATAGATTATGAACTTTTACCTACAACTGCAGGAACAAAAGCTTTAAAGGACTCGTATCCTAAAAGTAATTCAACAATAGTTCAAAACTTGATTGATAAGGGTGCTATAATGCTGGCAAAATCTAATATGAGCGAATTTGCTTTTTCTGCATCAAATTCCTATAGCAGTTATGGACATGTGTATAATGCTTATAATACAAAATATACTCCTTATGGTTCCTCGGGAGGCTCTGCGGTATCTATCGCTCTTTCTTTTGCCCCTTTAGCAGTAGGCACAGATACAAATTCATCTATAAGACTTCCATCTTCTGCTGCAAATATTGTGGGACTTAGACCAACATATGGACTTCTTAGCGGATATGGTATTATAAAATATGATGTAACAAGAGATACTGCGGGTCCTATGACAAATACAGTTGAAGAAAATGCTATACTCCTTACAAATTTATCTAACAATGGAATAGATTACACAACTTATTTAAAAAAAGATGGTTTAAATGGAAAAACAATTGGTGTCATGAATGATTTTATTAAAAAACGTAATTCAAGTGTTTTAGCATTATCTGCTTATTATAAGGATGTTGATGATTTGGTAATGAATGCAATAAAAGTTATGGAGGAAAAAGGAGCTACTATAATTTATATAGATAACTTTTATAATTCTGAATTTGATTATATGTTTGATAAAACTGTGCTCGGTATATCAATGTGTTATCAATTTAATCAATATATAAAAAATACCACCAGTAAAATTAAATCATTTTCTTCCTTATTAAATAATGGCGGATATGTACAAGCTTTATCTGGGTATAATTCAAATTGTAGTAGCGATATAACAAAAAGCACTTATTATAAAGATAAAGAGGCTAAAAAAGATTCATTTAAAGACAGCGTATATAAAATGATGGATAAATATAATGTGGATGTTTTAATATATCCCAGTTTGAAATCTAAATATATAACATTGCTTGAAAGTGCTTCTTCATATACATCATCTCCTTGTTATACAATTGCTCCAATGACAGGCATGCCAGCGATTAGTGTACCTATGGGCTTTGATTCAAATAACTTACCTTATGGGTTAGAAATGGTGGCGAAACAAAATGAAGAAAATATTTTGTATGAAGTCGCTTATTCTTACGAACAGTCTACAAATAACGATGAATCTCCAAACATGCTTCCTTTATATGAAATTTCAGATGATTTAATAAAGCTTAAGAAAAATTATGAAGAAGGTAAATATAACTTTCGTATGTATAGAAAAAAAGCATATAATTCTTATATAGAAATTTATAAAGAAGTAGAAGAATACTTAAAAAATTATAATGATAAAGAAAGCGAATATTCAAGTGAATTATTAATAAAATACGAATCTTCTCTTAAAAGTTTAAATAAAAACAAAAGAATACTTTATGGGAAAGAATATATTTATTGGATTTTAGTGTGTTTAATAATCCTCTTAGTACTAGTTCCCAAAAAGAAAAAAAGATTTAAAAATAAAAGATAATATGAGTTAAATCATATTATTTTTTAATCTTTAGTAAATTTTTATTTATTTGTTAATTTTTTTCTTTTTTCAATCTCACGCAACAATTCCTGGTTGATAGCGATGATAGATGTTAGCGATTTATGAGTATTTAAAGAATCTATTATTTCTGCGATTAAATAAGAGCAGTCTACTGTTTTGAACCAAGGTTCATTTTTAGCTTTAATATACCCATGAGTTAAGTTAGTCGAGTATACTTTTGTAAATAATTTTTCTCTATATTTTTCTTTGAATATATCTAAGCCTTCTGTAAATAAAGCAAATGTGGAAAATAAATAAATTTTATTTGCTCCTTGATTTTTTAGAAGTCTTGCTGTGTCTAATATGGAAGCGCCTGAGGCAATCATATCATCTATGATAATAACATCTTTAGATTTTACTTTAGGTCCAATGTATACATGTTCTAATATTGGGTTTTTACCATTTACCATTTTTGATAAGTCTCTCAACTTATAGCAAAATCCCAAATCACATCTAAATACACCCGCATAATATTTTGCTCTTTTGATTGCGCCTTCATCAGGGCTTACCATGAGGATGTTATTTAAGTCCACATCTTCATTTTCTAAAAACGATTTTACTATATAATTTGTAGCAAAAATATTTTGAAATTCAGTTGAAGTTCTGGCAAGGGCATGTTTTACTCCTTCGTTGTGAACATCGTGGGTTATAATTGTTTTTACGCCATCCATAGCTAAATCTTTTATAGAATCGGCACAGTCATTTGATTCATAATTTTTTCCACTATGCTGTCTACTTGAATATAAAAAAGGCATATAAATAGAAATGTCTCTTGTGTGTCCGGAAACCGCACTTATTACTCTTCTCAAATCAGTAAAATGATCATCAGAACTCTTAAAGTTTTTATTGCCATATAATTCATAAATACACTCTGAATTATATACATCTGCCAGTACAAACAAATCTTTATCTCTTACAGATTTTTTTATTATGATTTTTCCACTTCCATCACTAAATTTAACTTCATCAATTGGCGTGATATAATTAACTTTGTTTTTTCTAATTTTATTTAGATTTTCTGCTACTTTCTCTCCTAACTCTTTGCAATTATCCAGTATTATCAAAGATAAATTACTTTTCATATCGTACCTCTTTCTTAATTTAATTCTATACCAAAGTTAATTGTTAATCAAGGCTAACAAAATATTGCTTTTTTTACTGGTTTGTAGTATTATCATTTAGTGTTTTAAAAGGGGATGAGAAAAACATGGAGAAAATAATTAATTTTGCAGTCGTGGCACATGTAGATGCCGGAAAAAGTACTTTAGTTGATGCGTTATTAAAACAAAATAATGTTTTTAAAGATAATGCAGTAGTTGAAGATTGTATAATGGACAGTGGCGATATTGAAAAAGAAAGAGGTATTACTATAACTGCTAAAAACTGTTCTATAAGATATAATGGTTATAAAATGAATATAGTGGATACTCCAGGTCACGCTGATTTTTCAAGTGAAATAGAGAGAATAATCAAAAC
>CAZBKY010000028.1:0-9728 GCA_964492595.1 uncultured Muribaculaceae bacterium | reverse complement strand
TAAAAATTTATAATGATGGAATGTCTTATATTAAAAAAACTTCAAAAAAACTAGAAAAAATTAAAAATTTTAAGTTTAAAAAAACAGTGATGATTGGTTCTGTAATTGTTTTGGTAACAATATTTTCTTTAGAAATATTTTATATTTTTAAAACCACAAAAATGCCTATAAAAACTGAAAGCTTGAGTTATGAAACAATTTTACCCACTAAAGAAATTCTCGAATATGAATATTTTGCAACTCCGAAGCCAAGCATTGAGTTTTCTATAGACAAAATCATAAGATCAATGAAAAATAATCCTAATTTAACAGATGCAGAAAGAAAGTTTTTTTATCAATATAATAGTTTCTTAGTTGATAATTCCAAATATATAAACATGGATATTTTATTACCTAAACTGAGTGGATTTAAAATCAAATATAGTAAATATAAATCAAATGTGGTTTTAGCATGGTGGGATGGAAAAGATATAAACATTTGTGATTCAAGTTCTATATATAATGTTAATTTACAACATTTGCTTCATGAATATTTGCACATATATCAAGCTGATACAAAAATCTTTGGAAAAGGACTTTTTGAAGCTACAGGGGAGATTATTTCTCATGAGCTTATTGAATTAAGATCTAATGAATATTCATGGAAATATTTTAATGAGTCACAATATGTAAAAATGTTATGTGAAATAATAAGTCCCGAAGCTTTTATAGCTCATTATTTAACTGGAGACTTAAATTATGTAATAGATGAATTAAAAAAAATAATTCCTGATGAAAATAAAGCTTTACAGCTCATAAATTTTATTGATATGCCTTATGGTAATCATCAAAAATATATATTTAATTCTATAGCAGATTATTTCTATGCTTCTAAAGGTTATAGAATTGAAGAGGATGCTATAATGATGTTTTACAATCGACAAATAGAAAATACTTCTCCTAATATTTTTATTGTTAACGATGAGAAAATAAAAAAAGGTTATTTTTCAAAAGAATATATAAGTTTATATCCAGAGGCTACAATTGAAATAAGAGCCAATAATATAATATTAACAGAAGAAAACAGAAGATTTTCTGGGCAGAGAGATAAAGATGGAAATTTTATTTTAGATAATGAATTTTTCTCACCAGCAAATGTTAGATGATAAAAAAAGTAAAATATTAATATATATTATTTGAGGAGGATAAAATAGTATGAAATTTTTAATCGTTGCAGGAGGTACTGGAGGCCATATATTTCCAGCTTTGGCATTGATCGATAAAATTAAAGAAGACAAAAAAAATGAATATTTATATGTTGGCACTACTGATAGAATGGAAAATGAAATTGTTCCTTCTTTGGGAATACCTTATAAATCTCTTGAAATCCATGGTTTAAATAAAAATATATTTAAAAATTTTAAAAATTTAAAAGCTATTGCTAGATCAATTAAAGAATCTAAAAAAATAATTAGAGAATTTAAACCAGATGCTGTAGTTTGTTTTGGTGGGTATGTAACACTTCCTGTAATTCTTGCGGCCTATAAAAATAAAATACCGGTATTTCTTCATGAACAAAATGTAATTCCCGGTAAAACCAACAAATATTTAAGTCTTTTTTCTAAAAAAGTTTTTATATCATTTAAAGAAAGTGAAAAGTATTTTAGTAGTAAAAAAGTCATATATTCAGGAAATCCCTGTTTAGAAAGAGCAAAGAAAATTAAAAAACATAATAAATGTGATTTGGGTTTTGATAGAAAAAAGAAATTAATATTAATAGTTATGGGCAGTGAAGGCAGTATTGTTATGAATGAGAAAATATTAGACTTCTTAAGAAGTTTTAATGAAGAAGATAAAGAGATACTCTTTATAACAGGTAAAAGACAATATAATATACTAAATAACAACTTAAAAGTACCAACAAATGTAAAGATTATATCATTTTATAAAGATTTGCCGGCCCTTATGAAAGATTCAGATTTGATAATATCAAGAGCAGGAGCTTCTACCATAAGTGAAATAATTGCAACCAACATTCCATCCATTTTAATTCCAAGCCCTTATGTTGCGAATAATCATCAATATTATAATGCATTATCTTTAAAAAATGCGGGTGTAAGTATTATGATAGAACAGAGTAATTTATCAAAGGAACTTATCCAAAATAATATTAAAAAAATACTTGATAATGAATTAGAATATAAAAAGATAAAAGAAAAATTAGAATTTATTGAAAAACCAAATTCAAGTACTATAATGTATGATAAAATAATAAAAAATGTATAATTGGGAGATTTATGGAAGAAGTAAAAAAAATTAAAAAAAAGAGGTTTAATTTTTTAAAATTTATAATTTTTGTGCTTTTTATATACTTAATTATATCTGTTTTTTTAGTTTTATATAAATCTCCCATTAAAAATATAATTATATTAAATAATAATTATTTATCAGATGAAAAAATTATAGAAACCGCTAAAATTGATAATTATCCTTCGTTTATAAAGACAACTCGCTCATCAATCTGCAAAAAATTATATAAAATAGATTTAATTAAATCATGCAGTGTAAAAAAGAAATTAGGATTTATAATAGAGATTACAGCTCTAGAATATAAAATACTTTATAAAATGAGAAGTAATAATAAATATATTTTAGAAAGCGGTAAATTTTTGGAATCGATAGAAGATATTAAAGGTATTCCACTTCTGATAAATTATATTCCAGATGATATAAATAAAGGACTTAATGATAATTTTTCTAAGTTAGATGAAGATGTTTTATACAAGATAAGTGAAATAGAATACAGTCCCACAAGCTATGATAACGAAAGGTTTATATTATATATGAAAGATGGTAATATGGTTTATATAACGCTTAATAAAACTTCAAAATTAAATAAATATAATGAAATAAAAAAAGAGTTAGATAATCATAAAGGCATACTGTATTTAGATAGTGGTAATTATTTTGAAATAAAATAGTGGAATTTAAATTAACTTTATAGTATAATTGTTATGAAAATAGGAAGTGAATTATAATGAATAAAACAATAAAAATAATAATAACTGTCTCCGTATTTACTTTAATAGTATTATATTTTTTGCGAGCATGCGATGGAAGAACTATAGTTCATGGTACAGATTGTGAAAAATTTAATAGTGTCCTATTAACAAAAACTGAAGAATATTTTATGAATAATTTGCCTTTAACAGATGGAGATATGAAAGTGGCAACAGTGGATGATTTAATCTCTGAAAATTATTTAACTTTATCTGATTTATCAAAAGTTGGAACATCATGTACAGGCAATGTATTTGTAGGGAAAAGTGGAATAAATTATTACTATTCAAGCGATGTAGTATGTGGGACATGTTCGACTGGAGGTTTATATAAAGAGTGGAGTGATTATCAAGATACTTTACCTAATTTAATAAATAAAAATTCGCAGGTGCAGGTTGGAATGTTTTATAATTATGGAACCGGACAATTAAAATTTAGTGATTGGAGCGATTGGGCTCTTACATTGGATGCTATAAAAGAACCTCAAATACCTGAAGGTGCATCAATAGTAGATACAGAGAAAGAAGAAAAAACACAGTATAGTTATAGAGAAGGATCATATAAATGGTATAAATTAACACAACCTAGTTTGGAATATTATGGAAACGGAAAATATTATGAAACAATCCCAGCACCTGGCTATACGAAAGATACACAAACTAAAAAAGTGTCAAGAACGGAAGTAAGTCAATCAAAATCAGAATTAACATCAAAATTAACAGGACTTGAATACAGTCCTATAACAACAACTCCAGGATATATTTTGCAAACTCCAGAATATATATATTCATATGTTAAATCTACTCAGACATGTAGCAAATATAAGCCATTAGTAAAGTGTTATAAATCCACTACTATAACTGTTAATTGTTATACTTTTGATGCCGATGCTGTTATTTCGGCATGTCAAAATAAATCAAATTGTAAAATTTTTTCTTGTACGAAACTTCTGTGTCCCAATAGTAATTGGACACTTGTAGGAAATTCTTGTCATTCAACAACTTATATAAAATATAGATGTTCTCAGGGAACACTTATAAGCAATTACTGTCATCTTACTGGACGTCCTAAGGGTTCTTGTCCAAGTGGTTGGTCAGAGGTTCCATATAACAGCTTTCTGGTTACATGCCGCATTCTCGCAGATCCTTATTGTACTGCGGGAACTTATTCTGCAATAGGAAAATATTGTTTCACATCAGTGTCTGGCCAAGAAGTGAGTTATGGGTATACTTATGACAAAAAAACATATTACAATGATGGTGGGACAGTTGTTCAAGGAAGTTGTCCTAGTGGATATACAGAAGAATCAACTGGCAAAAATAGTAGTACTTGTGCAACTTATTCAACTACAAATACAACCTATTATTTGAAAAAAGATGGTACAGAAGTGACAGATTTATCTAAAGCTGAGTATATATCTGAAACTGATTTTGCTAAACTTGGAAAAACCAGCTATTCAAAAGATACAAGTAAGGTTAAATATACCCCAGCGGCAACTTATAAAGAAGGAAATTGTCCGAGCGGGACAAATTCATCTAATTGTTCTGCAATTTCGTTATATAAAGCAGATGTATATTCATATAAATGGTATAAGACATCAAGTGCAGAGAAAACATGGTATAACAATGGAGAATATTTAGCTAAATCTCCTGGGAGTGGATACCAGGCTGATACAGCTACTGCTAAATGGGGAAATTGGTCAGAGTTTAGTGACAAAGAAGTAAAAGCTTCTTCAATGGTGGAAGTTAAAACACAGATATTAAAAAGAATAAGAAAATCGTATCTTATATTTGATAAATTATATTTTCCTGAATTCTTGCCTTTAGATGAATTTGAAAAGCAAGTGGGAAAGACATTAGCAGAATTATCAAAAGATACAAAAATCACTATAGTAAAAAAAATAATGTATAAATACAGAACTTTAAAATAAATATAACAATTTTTTAAAACTAATACCATTTTAGTATTAGTTTTTGTATAATATAAGAGAAAAGAGATATAAACTATATTTAATTAATTTAATTAGGAGTAGAAAATGATAAGTATTGAAGAACTTAAAGAACTTTCAGAAAATTTAATGTTTAAAATGCAGGAGAGTGAATATGAAACCCTTCAAAAAGAGTTTGAAACATTTTTTAATTGGATGGATCATATAGCAAAAATTGAAAATTTGGAAAGAGTTGAACCTATGTATTTTCCATATGAAAAAAAAGATGCTGAATTAAGAAAAGATAAGCCATCTGTTTCTTTATCAAAAGAGGATATTTTAAAAAATGCTAAAATTACAAAAGATAATTCTGTAACAGTACCAAAGGTGGTGGTATAGTATGAAAAATATTTTAAAATTAAATGAATCAATTATTAATAAAGAAAAATTTATAAAGGATATCTTTGATGAAGCTAAAGAAAAAGCTTTAAAATATCAAAGTGAATATAATTCTTTTGTAACTTTTTGTGATTATGAACATAACTCGTCATCTTCTTTATTAAATGGTATTCCTTATGCACTAAAAGATAATTTTTCTACAAAAAATATAAAAACCACCGCATCTTCAAATCTTTTAAAAACATATATTCCAGTATATGATGCTACAGTATATGAAAAATTAAAAAATGCAGGTGCACTTCTTATTGGAAAAACTGTATTAGATGAACTTGCAATTGGAGGTTCAGGATTAACAGGTCATACTGGAATCGTAAGAAATCCCTGGAATAAAGAAAAGCAAATTGGAGGTTCTTCAGCGGGAAGTGCGACCTCTGTCGCCCTTGGAATAGTTCCTTTTTCAATAGGTTCTGATACAGGAGATTCTGTAAGAAAGCCTGCAAGTTATGGAGGTATTGTGGGTTTTAAACCCACTTATGGTCGCATAAGCAGGTATGGTTTATTTCCTTTTGCATCTTCATTAGATCATGTGGGTATATTTGCAAAAAGTGTAGAGGATGCAGCAATAGTCAGCGATGTATTAAAAGGGTATGATGAAAAAGATATGACTTCTATTAAAGAGGATGATATTAGTTATTTGGATAACATAAATAATGATGTATCGGGTAAAAAGTTATTTTATATAAAAGAAATAATTGATATTGAAAGTGATAATGAAGAAATAAACGAAAATATTAAAAATTTTTATAAAAATTTAGATAAAATAAGAAAATTGGGGATTGAGATAAATGAAATATCATTTGATAAGAAATTATTAAATGCGATGCTTGGAGTATATTATTCAATTTCCTGTGCTGAGGCAACAAGTAACAATTCTAATTTAACTGGAATTCTTTTTGGGGAAAGAATAGAAGGTAAGAGTTATCAGGAAATAATGATAAACACCAGAACAGAAGGATTCTCAGAATTAATCAAAAGAAGATTTGTTCTTGGAAGTTATATATTAAAAAGAGAAAATCAAGAGAAGTTATATTTAAATGCTCTTAGAATAAGAAGATTAATTGTTGAAGCATTAAATGAATTATTTAAAGAATACGATGGTTTAATACTTCCTACAACGAGTGCGCCTTATATTAATGATGATAATAAGGATAGAATAAATGATGAATATTTACTTCTTGAAAACCATTTAGTAATTGGAAACTTCGGAGGATATCCAAGTATAACAATTCCTTCGGGTATAGTAAACAAAATGCCAATTGGCATTAATATTACATCTGCTCAATTTGAAGATGCTAAATTATTAAATATTGCCAATAAGATTGAAGAGGCAATTGATTTTGAAGGTGGTGGAAATTATGTATAAAGCAGTTATAGGACTTGAGGTACATATTGAATTAAATACTGAGAGTAAAATGTTTTCTTCCTCATTAAATAAATATGATCAGAATATTAATACAAATGTAAGTCCAATTGATTTGGCATTTCCAGGTACCATGCCTTCAGTAAATGAAGAGGGTGTAAATAAGGCTATTTCTCTTTGTTTAGCACTTAATTCAAATATAGCTCCGTATTTATTATTTGATAGAAAAAATTATTATTATCCAGACTTGCCTAGAGGATTTCAAATAACACAAATGACAAAACCTCTTGGAACGGGCGGGTTTCTTGAAATAAATAGTGAAGGGAAAATCAAGAAAATTCTTATACATCAAATACATATAGAGGAAGATTCCGCATCTTTAGATCATTATACTGATTATTCGCTAATAAACTATAACAGAGCAGGAATACCTTTAATTGAAGTGGTAACCGAACCTTGTATTGAGAGTGCTGAAGAGGCAATAGAGTTTTTAGAATCACTCAAAAATATTGTAGAATATTTGGATATTAGTGAAGCAGATCAAACCAAAGGGCAGATAAGATGTGATGTTAATGTATCTTTAATGAAAGAAAATGATGCAAATTTTGGTGTAAGAGTTGAAGTTAAAAATATAAATTCTTTCACTAGCGCGAAAGAGACTATTTTATATGAAATAGAAAGACAGAAAGAATTATTGAATAATAATGAAAGAGTAAAAAGAGAAACAAGGAGGTTTTCTGCATCAGATGGTAAAACATACAGTATGAGAGAAAAAGCAGAAGCAGTTGATTATAAATATTATGTGGAACCCAATATTCCCAAAATTTATATAAATGAAGAGTTAATAAGTAATATAAGAAATAAAATGCCCGTGCTTCCAAATGAAAGAAAAAACAAATATATTAACCATTACGAATTAACGGAAACAGAAGCAAAAACATTAGTAAGAAAAAAAGAAATTTCTGAATTATTTGAAGAATCTGTATCTTTGGGAGCATCTCCTAAAGAAGCAAGTAATTGGATAGGTATGAGATTAATTGGGTATTTAAATAAAAATAAATTGAATTTAAAAGAAGCTAATGTAAATTCTCAAAAAATAAGTGATTTATTATCTTTAATATCTAAGGGTGTTATTTCTAAAGAACAGGCAAAACAAGTATTTGATATAATGATAGAAAGTGGTGACAGGCCTGGTGATATTGTTAGAAAATTAGGAATCGAGCAAATAACAGATAAAGAAGAAATTAGAAAATTTATAATACAGGTTTTAAATGATAATGAGGAGTCAGTTAAGTTATATAAACATGGTAAAACAAATACAATGGGATTTTTAATGGGACAGATTTTAAAATCTTCAGGTGGAAAAGTAAATCCGGAGATTACATCTAACTTATTAATTGAAGAATTGCAGAAAAAATAAGGCAAACCGCAATATAGCCAAGTTTGTTGAATGCTTTGAATATAAAAGTATTCACTTTTTTTCACTATTTTGATATACTTAATATTAGTAATAGAAAGTGGATAAAAAATGAAACAGATAATTACAAGTTTGGATATCGGGACAAGTACTATAAAACTTATTGTTGGAGAAATTTATAATAAAAGACTTAATGTTTTAGTATGTTCTGAAGTTAAAAGCAAGGGAGTAAAAAAGGGTATAATTGTCAATCCCGAACTGGCTTTAGAAAGTTTAAAGGAAGTATTTAAAAAAAGTGAAGATATACTGGAAACTAAAATAAAGAATATTATAGTTTGTATTCCTGCGTATTATGCTGAATTTGAATTATGTGAAGGTTATACGACCATTTCAAGGGAAAATGGTTTAGTAAACGGAGATGATATTGTAAGAGCGCTTCAGGCATCTGTTTATAATAAGATACCTGCAAATAAAGAGCTGATATCTATAATGCCTCTTGAATATATAATAAACGAAGAAGAGGTTGTAAAAGATCCTAAAGATATGTCAGCGACAAGATTATCTGTAAAAACTGTTATTTCACTAACACCGAAAAAAAATGTTTATGGAATAGTATCCCTACTGGATAGTATGGGTATCAGAGTATCTGATATATGTTTTAATTCTCTGGCGGATTATCATGAATTTAAAACAGATGACATGGAAGATACTCAAGTAGCGCTTATAAATATAGGAGATGAAAAAACAGAAGTAAGTATTATAAACAATGATGTGCTTATTAATACAATGGTTTTAGATATAGGCGGGAAAAACATTGATAGAGATATAATGTATGCCTACGCGGTTGATAGGAAAACCGCAATATTATTAAAAGAAAAATTTGCTTTAGCTGATAAAAACAATGCAAGCAGCAATGAAGTAGATGAAGTCTTAAATAAAGATGGTATAAAAATAAAGATTAATCAATATGAAATAAGTGAAATTGTGCATTTAAGATTAAAAGAAATTCTTGATTTATCAAAAAAACAAATAAATCTCTTAACAAAAAAGGAAAATAGTTATATAATAGTTACAGGAGGCACTACTGAGTTAGTTGGTGCTGAAGAGTTAATAGAGGAGACTTTAGGAAAATCAAGCATTTTGGGAGAAGTAACAGAGCTTGGTGTAAGAAGTAATAAATACAGTAGTGCACTTGGAATAATAAAATATTATTACAGAAAACTATCCTTTAGAAATAAAAAAGCCTCTACAATGACAGAAGAAGAGATTGAAGTGTTATTTAATAACAAAAAAAAGAGTACAAACAATACAATACTTGGAAAAATATTTGGATATTTTTTTGATAATTAAGGAGTGATTATAATATGAATGGTGGAAGCCCTTTGGAAATGGATCAAATTGCTAAAATAAAAGTAATAGGTGTCGGTGGAGGCGGATGCAATGCTGTTAACAGAATGATAGATTCTGGATTAAAAGGTGTTGAATTTATTGTTGCCAATACTGATCTTCAAGTTTTAAATGCTTCA
>CAZBKY010000027.1:0-10632 GCA_964492595.1 uncultured Muribaculaceae bacterium | reverse complement strand
GCCCCGAGATATTTATAGTATATGGAGTACTTATTGGAGGCTTGTATTTGATTACATGTTTAATAAGATGGTCTATATATAAACCATTATTTAACTTTGGACTTGTTCTTTCTGTTTCAAGTGTTTTGATAATCTTTTTTTCATCATATATTAATTCCAATATTTTGCTTAGTTATAAATCCTCTATTACTCTTTTACAAAGCAATATATTAGCTTTTGCATCGTTTAACTTATTTATTGGGATGATTTTATTAAATTTATATATGCTGGTTAATAAACTTAGAAATTAAAAACATATAAATGATAAAATCATTATTTAAAAGTATTGTGCAAAAATTTTAGATCAAATTTTATTTTTACCTTTCGCTAAAAATAAATGCTATAATAGATTTAGATAATAATCTATGAGGTATTAATGTGAGAGAAAATATTAAAATGTTAAAAGAATGGTATAGGTTGGCAAAACCTCCGATAGGACCATGGGTATTTCAATTTATAACAGTAATAATTTCTAGTTTTAGTATAATAATTCAGGCAATATTTGCTGCTAAATCAACTGCATATTTGGTGGAGAGAGATTATAAATCAGCTATTTTTAACTTGGGAATTGTGTTAATTATTGAAGTTATTAGACAGATTGCTTGGGATATAAACTATAAAAATGTTTCCACACTTGGAGGAAGTCCATATATAAGAATACAAAATGAAATTTTTAATAAAATAATACATAGCAAAGACAGTAATTTTAAAAACATTTCAAAAGAAAAATTATTGAATATATTTCATAGTGATGTTCTTGATGTATCATTTTTCAGCGATACTATCTGTAATAAACTTAGATATCTGATATCAATAATATTAATATTGATTTATGTTTTTTCAGTAAATATATATGTCGCTTTGGCAGTTATGTTTATAATTATAATTAATTACATTATATTAAATAAAATAAATAAAAAAATAGAAATGTCTCAGAAAAAAAGAAGGCAGGCTGTTGATGATGGGTTTGAAAGTTTTTCTGAGGTTGTTGAGTCAAGAAGTATATTAAATGATTTAGATATTACAGAGAAAGTGAGAAACCGATACTTAGATTCAGCCAAAAAATATATAAGTTGCAGAAGAGATTATGATGTTAAAACCTCATATTTAGATAATTATTTTAAAATGTATTTAAAAACATTAATTTTTATTTTGTCTATTGTAATGATTATGATGTTAAAAAATGATTTTATAACTTTTTCAATATACTTGGTAATAGTTTCATATTTAACAGATGCTATAACAAACAGTAATGATTTTCTATCAATAATAACTTCGCTTAAAACAACATATGTTGCGACCAACAGAGTTAATATCATATTAAATTTTGATGATAATTATCAGCTTGAATTTGGCAAATTAAATAAAGAGGAAATTGAAGGAGAAATTGATTTTATTAAAGTAAATTTTGATGCTAATGAGAAGGTAGATGGGCTTAATGATATTAGAAATATTTCTTTTCATATTAATTCAAATGAAAATGTATTATTTTTTGGACCAAGAAGCTGTGGTAAAAGAACTATATTTTATTTATTAAGAAGGCTTATAAAACCTGATAGCGGAAATATTTATATAGATAAAATAAAAATAGGAGATTTCACAGAGAAGGTTCATAAGTCAAATGTTAATTATTTAACAACTAAACCATACTTTTTTGATGACACTATCGCACAAAATCTGAAAATTGTAAAAAACAATCAAGGGAAAATAAATGAGGTTTGTAAAATCGCAGGTATTTATGAAACAATAATGTCTTTACCTAAAGGTTTCAATACAAATATAACATCTTTGCCAGATAAAGAAAAATATCTGATAGGACTCGCAAGACTTTTACTTATGAATAGTGAGATATTAATTTTTTATGAATTTCCAAATTATTTATCTATAGGTGATAAAGAAGCTATAAAAAAGATTATAAATAGCTTGCACAAGAAAAAAACAATATTGATATTTTCGGCGAATGAAGACTGTGTTGATATTGTTGATAAAGTATACAAAATAGAAAGAGGGAACTTGAAACTTCATACACCTAAGAATTAATAGTTTACATTTGAAAGATAATAAATATGAATAAAAACACAAAAATAAAATTGAATAAAGAGCAATTAGAGGCTGTCAGTTATATGGATGGACCTTGTCTTGTTGTGGCTGGAGCTGGAAGTGGAAAAACAAGAGTATTAACCGAAAGAATAGTTTCTTTAATTGACTCTGGGGTGAGTCCTTATAATATCTTGGCAATAACATTTACAAATAAGGCTGCAAATGAAATGAGAGAAAGAGTCAGAATAAGACTTGAAAATGTATCAGATAAAATATTTATTGGTACATTTCATTCACTAGGATTAAAAATTATAAGAGAAAATTATGAAGTGATTGGATATTCTTCAAATATAACTATACTTGATAGAGAAGATATGTCATCTATAATTAAAAAACTTATAAAAGATCTTGGATTAGAATATCAGGGCTATGATTATAGATATGTAATAGATAGGATAAGTGGAGCTAAAAATGAAGAAATCACTCCTGAAGAGTTTTCAAAAATATATACATCAGACTATGATTATGGAATAGATAAAATTTATAAAAAATATGAATTGTTATTAAAAGCTAATAATAGTGTTGATTTTGATGACTTATTAATTTTACCACTTCAAATATTTAGAAAAAATAAAGAAGTACTTTATAAATATCAGGAACACTTTAAATATATACTTGTTGATGAATATCAAGATACCAATAAAGTACAGTATTATTTATGTAAAATGCTTTCAGCTAAATATAAGAATATATTTGTAGTTGGGGATATGGATCAGTCTATTTTTTCTTGGAGAAAAGCTAATTATGAAAATATTTTACTGTTCGAAAAAGATTACAAAGATACAAAAGTTATATTTTTAGAAGAAAATTATAGAAGTACAAATAATATATTAAAAGTTGCTAATTCAATTATTAAGAATAATACTATGAGAAAAGAGAAAAATCTTTGGAGTAGCTTAGGCGATGGAGATAAGGTCAGTTATATCAGATGCGCTGATGAAAAAGAGGAAGCAGAGTTTATAATAGATAAAATAAAAGAATTATTAACTTCAGGTTATGATTACAGTGATTTTGCTATTCTTTATAGAACAAATGCACAAAGTAGAACATTAGAAGATGAGATGCTCAAAGGAAATATGCCATATAAAGTATTTGGCAGTTATTATTTCTATGGAAGAAAAGAAATAAAAGATTTAATATCATATTTACATTTAATTTATAATCCTCACGATTTAATTAGTTTAGAAAGAATTATAAATGTACCCAAAAGAGGAATAGGGTTAAAAACCATTGAAAAATTAAGAGAAATCGCCAGTGAAAAAAATAAAAGTGTATTTGATGTTATAGAAGGTGGCAAAGAATTAGAATTCAAAAATATTATTTTAAAACTAAGAGAAGATGCTAAAAATATGTCATTAACTGACTTGATAGAAAATGTACTTGTTAAAACAAAAATGAGAGAATCTTTAAAAGATACAGGCAGATTAGAAGATCAAATTAGAATAGAAAATTTAGAAGAGTTTAAAAGTATTACTGCCTCTGCTGAAGAAAGTGGCATATATAATCTGGAGGAATTTTTAGAAAATATCGCATTAGTCTCTGACATTGGACAATATAACAGTATTGATAATGCTGTAACTCTTATGACTCTTCATTCTTCAAAGGGATTGGAATTTAGAGTTGTATTTTTAATAGGTATGGAAGAGGGGATATTCCCGCATTTTCGAAGTTTTGGTACGATTAAAGACCTTGAAGAAGAAAGAAGACTTTGTTATGTGGGAATAACCAGAGCTGAAGAAAGCTTATATTTACTTAATGCAAAAAAAAGAATGCTTTATGGTAAAACTACGGAAAACATTCCCAGCAGGTTTATAGGAGAAATCGAAAGTGAACTTTTAGAAGTTTCAGAAGAATTAACTATAACACCTCATATAACAAAAAAATTATTTAATATGTATAAAGAAAATTATAATAATGATTTACGTGTTGGAGACAAAGTTTTTCATACACTGTATAAAGAAGGGGTTGTTGTTAATATAGAAAGTGATCTTGCAACAATCGCATTCTCAAGAGAAGTCGGTATAAAGAAATTAAAGGTAAATCATATAAACTTAAAAAAGATAAATCGCGAGTAGTGATTTACTTTTTTCTATATGTTATAATTCAGGTATGAAAAAGGTTTATATAGGTTATACAATTTTGTATCTGTTGACATTTTCTATGGAATTTTATCATTACATTGTATTTAGTTCCACTGTTTTTGGTTTATTTTATATAATACTGAATTTAGTGCTATCTCTTTTTTTGATATTGACCACAATAAATCATAGTATTAAAAATATTAAAATAAGAACAAGCAAAAATTTGTTTTTGACATTTATAATGCTTTTTACTGTACTTATACTTCCAAAATTAAATTATATTGATGAAAGTTATATTTTTATAAATGAGATGAAATATTATATTTATTATTTTAAACCTATTTTTGCTTTAGTATTGGTCTTTTTAACCTATTTAGATCTTAAGCTTGCTAATAAGCGTAATAAGAGAGTCTATTAATATAATAATACAAGATATTATTATAATTTTTTTATCTGTCTTCTCATATAATCTATCAGTTAATGGTTTAATGAAATAATATATTATTAATACTCCCCCTCCCCATAATAAAGATGTGGGAATGCTTATATATTTACCTATATTGCCCCAGTATTCGCTATAATTCCAGTAGACTTTACCAAATAATTTTTCAATCATTAGCCCTGCAGAGAATTCAAGAATTGAAACAATTACTACAGTTAATATAAAATATAAGATTATTTGAAGTATTAAATTCTTATTTACATATTTTCTTGTCTTTTCAAAAATTAAAAACATTAAAGTAATAGATAGCCCATACACGAGTGAATAAGGACCATACAAAAAACCACTGTTATATTTAAAGGAAAAAACAAATTTTAGAGTTGTTTCAAAAACAAATCCAAATATTGAATAAATTATAATATTAAATAAATATATCATATGATTATTATTTACCAGAAATTCAGGCAAAATACATATTAATATAATTAACTTGGCCAAAACGCATATTTTATCAAAAATTGTTTGACATTTATATAACAATGAGGTATAATATAGACATTCAATTATTAAAGGGGGAATTTAATTATGGAAAAATTATATTTAAATGATATTGAAAGACTTATTGTTGATAAAAGAATAGAACTTAGAGGAGTAAAATCAAAATTAGCTTCTTTGGATTCTTTTGCTGAATCAAGATATTTGACTGATGCAGAAAAGTCAGAAAGAAGAATACTTAAAAATAAAAGAAAAGAATTGAATGAAAATATCAGAGAATTAAATGAACTTAAAGAAGACAAAAAAAGTAAAAAAAATAAAACTATACTTTTCTCAGGATTGGGCATAGTAGTTGTTTTACTGATGATAAATATATATATGAATTCTTTAAAAAGTAAAGGAAATATATCTTCAGTGCCTACTGCCGTGGCTACTACTGCAACACCAAGTGCAATTCCAACAGCTACACCAACTGCAACACCAATGCAGATGCTTACTCTTGAAGATATATACAATAATGCTGATTATGTTTATGATAAAGAATTTGCATCAATTGCTTCAAGATCAAACAGATCTGAAGAGGAAATAAAAAGAATTATAGAAGATATAACAGTAATGTTCTATTTAGGAGAACCCACAATAAATGATGAATATATTGGAGAAAGTACTATAAGAGAATATTTAGGTTATATGACAGAATTATATGGAAATTTAGGTAATCCTTCAACTGCAGATAAAAAATTACATTCTGTAAATTATTCAACAAATAATTTGGAAATAAAATCTGATGAAATGGAATCTTATAAATATGATAGAATGATGGCTTTTTTAGAAAAATATGATATTATTTATGGAGAATTGTATAACGCTTTAAATTCTGAAAATAATGCAAAATCAGATGAAAAAATTATAGAACTTACCAAAATGTTGCATGATGATTGGGTTTTAGGCGGGCTTTATAGTGGAATAGATCCATATAATTTCGCACCAGAACACAGACTTATAGCTTTAAACGCATCTATAAGTAGATATGTACCAATATTTGAATACCTTAAACTTCATCCATTATGTACAGAACTATGTATAAATCCAGACACTGGTAAAAAAGAATTAATAAATGTTTACAGTGTTATTGAAGCAATTTCTTCTAAGAGCGGAAAAAGCAGTGATGGAAAAATTGTTCTTGATTCTTTACCTAAAATATATGATACGGGACAAAAATCATTGTCTAAAATCTTTATAAATGATTTGTTAACCGCTATAGAAGGTAAAAGAATTAACTCGAAGACACTTAAGTTAGGTTAAAATAGAAAAGGGGGATAAGATTATGTATACAAATGATAAAAACTTTATTTTTAGAGATTTAATTATTAAGATAATATTCTTAGGGATATTCGCATTGTTACTTATTTGGTTATTTCCAAAAGTACCAAATATGAAACCTTTTTATAGTAATATATTTAGAGAAAATATATCTTATATGCAGGGTGCTGCTAAAAGTTATTTTACAACAGATAAATTACCAACTGAATTATATGCATCTAGCAAATTAACATTAAGTGAAATGGAAGAAAAGAATTTGATCATTCCTTTTGTTGATAAAGATGGAAATTCATGTAATGCATATGAATCTTATGCAGAAGTAACAAAAGAAGCAAATGGTTATAAATTAAAAATACAATTAACCTGTAATGCAGAAAGTGATTTTATAGTTGAAATATTGGGTTGCTATGACTATGGCTGTGATAAAGAATGTTCAACATCAACAGAGACTGCTATAGAGTATCAGTTTACTAAAAATTTTTCTAAAAAGATAACAACAACTAGTTGTGCTAAAGGATATACAAAAGATGGTAATTACTGCTACAAAACCACTGGATATGATAAAACTCCAGCTAAGGCTAATTACAAAGATGGATATGACACTTATTTTACAATATTATATAAACCAGGGGAATCTGTAAAAACACCTTTGACACTAGAGTGTAAAGATACAACAACCAAAGATAAAAAATATGCAGCAAACATTCCAACTCCTGTAATAGGAGAAGATTGCAAATATAAAGAAGTTAAAGATCCAAACTGTTCAGTTCAAGGTAAATGGAAAATTGTGGATGGAGAATATGTACTAGTTTATAATATCTGTGGAACCATAAAAATTAAAGAATGTAGTGATATAGAGACAGGTACAACATACAGTTGTCCTGATGGATATACTGATGAAGGACCAAGAGACAAAAATTTAAAATGTTATAAAGAAATAACAACTACAACTAAAAGTTGTGAATGTCCAAAGGATGCTACTGAAGAAACTGGAAGTGGCGAGAATAAAAAATGTTATAAGTATGTAGAGGGACCAAAAACACCATACTGTGAGAACAAGAATGCTGTTATAGATAATAAACTTAATAAATGTGTTCTTCAAGTGGGTAGTGAGTTTTCTCATTATAGCTGTATAAATAAAGATTACAAACTGGATAAAGATACAAAAATGTGTATTAAAACCAACATAGACAAAGTTAAAGTTACTACAAATACTTATACCAAAAAATGGACCCAGACAAAATGGAGTAGAAGCAAAACTTTATATGGATGGACTCCTACTGAGAAAACAAGAATTGTAGAAGTTAAATAAAAGGTGAAAATTTCACCTTTTTTGTTGAATTTTTTTCTTGAATCATTTATTATAAATATAGAGGTGAAAGATATGAAGAAATTTTGGGATAAATACAAGGTATTAATAATAATTGTTCTAGCAGTTTTAGCTTTTGTAGCTTTATCATTTTTAAGTGAAAATAAAGAGCCGGCACAGGTTTCAGAAAATATAACAACATGGAAAGAAATAATAAATTCTGATGAATATGTTATTACTGTAATAGGACTTACTTATTGCCCTGCTTGTAAAAGTTATCATCCAATTATTAGTGATATTGCTGAGGAATATTCTTTACCATTATATTGGTTTGATATTGATGAGATGTCAAATGATGACAGTTCACAACTAACAAATACATATAACTTTTCTCAATATACAGGAAGTTCTCCATATACTGTTATTACCAGTGGAGGAGAAGTAATTGATGAAGTAGTTGGAGCGATGGATGAAGAAGAAACGCTTGAATTTTTAAGAACAAATGGAGTTATCGATTAAAAAGACTTTAAAAAACTTAAAGTTTTTTTTATAATATAAGTAAGGGTGGTGTTGTATGAAAAGAAAGATTGTTTTAATTTTTATTGTACTATTAATAATAGCTTTTATTAAATACTTTAAAAGCGATTATAAAACAGAGTATAATATAAATGGATATAATGTGAAAACAATATATGAAAACAAAAGATATTATATAGAAATAGACGGTAAATATAATTTCGTTATATATAAAGACAAAATAAAATTAAGTAGATTAAAAATAAAGAATATAAGTACAATTGAAGGAGAAAATTTTAAATGCATTTATCCTGTTATTAACAAGATTAAAACTTATCCTTTATGTTATCAAAATGATGAATATATAGATTATAATTTAATAGAATCAGAAAATTTGGCTAAATACAAAACGAAACAAAACAATTATGAAATAAATGATACTTTTTCTTATAATAGCAATTTAGATAAAAATGAATATGTCTTTTTATGGAATTATAAAGGGTTTTATAAAATGAGTTATAATAATAAAGAGACAATTAATATATTTGATGAAGATAAATATGACAATTCTTTAATGTATAAAGCGGATAATAAAATAATTTTTCCCGATTATGATGAAGAATATGTTTTTACAAGTTTTTATGTATTAAATATAATAAATTCAAAATATAAAAAAATAGAAACTAAATATGAAATAAGTTATGATTCTTATATTGTTGGCAATATAAAAAACAAAGTATACTTGTATGATATAAAAAACGATAATTTATATGAAATAAATTTGAAAAGATTAAAAGTGGAATTGATTGGATCAAATGAAATAGGGTACTATAAATTTGAAAATAATAAAAAAGTAGAATCTGATAAGAAAGAATATAGCAATAAAAAGATATCCTATATAAATTCTATAAACGATGATTATATTGTGAATAAAAATATAATCTATAAAGTATATAGTAATAACTCTATTCTTAAAGAAAAAATATATGTTGGAGAAAATCTAAAATTAGTTAATAGTTATGAGAATGATTTATATTTTATATCAAAAGATAAGTTTTATAAATATTCTCCTTTGAGTGGAGTTAAGCAAATATTTAATTATTTTGAATTAAATTTTAATGATAATGAAATTATTTATATATACGCAGAATAACATTTTCTGGTATTTTTCATAAAATACTTTAGGTGATATGTAATGAATGATTCAAATAAAGGATTGGATACTCCCTTTTATAGTTACTATGAAATTAAAAGTGGTGACTCTCTTTATAAAATTGCACGAGAATTTAATATGAATCCTAAATTAATCGCAGAACTAAATGGTTTGAAAATAGATGATTATATTTATCCAAATCAAACTTTAAAAATACCTAAAAAAGGTGTTCAATATTATATTACAAAAGAGGATGATACTCTTAAAGATGTTAGTAAAATATTTGGAAAAACAGAAAATGAAATAGTAACTCAAAATTCAACAATATATTTATTGCCAGAACAAATGATATTCTATAAAGAAGGCGGTATTTAGACAACATTATTGTTGTTTTTTTACTGCAAAGTATTAAAAATCAGTTAAAATACTGGAATTATATATATATTTTTGTTATAATATTTCTGCGAATGGACCCATAGCCAAGTGGCTAAGGCAAGGGACTGCAACTCCCTGATCGTTGGTTCAAATCCGACTGGGTCCTCCATTAAGCAAAAATGTCGAACTTTTCGACTTAAAGATGAGATTCAACTTATAACGAGTTGAATTTTTTTGTTGTAAAGGAGGAAAGTTATGAAATTGGAAATAACAAAAAAAGAACTTGAATTTGATGAGGAGATAAAAAGAAAGGTAGATATTGTTTGTAAATTCTGTCATACGAAGGCTAAATATGTTAATGGTAGTGTAAGAACTATTGATAAAACTAACCTTGCTTATGTAGAACCTCATCGGATTTATATTGATTCATTAGTATTCCTCGTGTTTAATGGCAGTGAATCAATATTCCTAAATAGTCTTACCAATAGGTATGAATTAAAAGATTTAGAGAGAATCTTAAAATCTAGTGAGAAAGGTTTGGTGGCTTAAATGACCTACGAAGAAGAATCAAGAAACTACTATAAAGAAGAACTTACTAGAAAACTAGTGTTTGAATTGTTTCTCTATAAAAAATATTTTGAAAATAATAATGAAAGTATGTCTGAAATATTTAAATCATGTCTAGATAATTGGGTATTAAGTGGGAAAGAGATTAAGGGGATAATTGATAATGCTAAATCACAATTAAAGAATATATGCGGTCTAGATATAGTTAGTGATGAGCCATTAGTATTCAAAA
>CAZBKY010000026.1:0-10987 GCA_964492595.1 uncultured Muribaculaceae bacterium | reverse complement strand
ATTAAAGAAATAATTGAAAAGTTTAAGAGTATAAAAGAATGAAAATAAAATAAGATTTCTAGTAGGGGGATAAATGGAAATACTTACTTTATTTTTAATTGGACTTAGTTTAAGTTTAGATGCATTTAGTTTATCCTTGGCTTATGGACTTCTTGGTACTCCTCAAAAAGATATAATGGCTTTTTCATTAACTGTTGGGCTTTTTCATTTTATAATGCCTTTGATTGGAGCATCAATAAGTTATAAACTGTTATTATATTTAAAAGTAAATCATAAATATATAATAGCGGTAGTTATATTTTTAATAATATTAGAAATGATAAAGTCTCTAAAAGATTCAGAGAATATCCTAGAGGTGAAAACAAATTTTAAAAATGTCGTGTTCTTTTCCTTTATAGTTTCACTTGATAGTTTTACAGTTGGAATTAGTCTTCCTTATATTACAAGTTATCCTCTTTATGCAGGAATAATATTTGCACTAATAAGTTCTATATTTACTTTTCTAGGTTTTAATGCAGGGAAGTTTGTTTCAGAAAAAATAGGGAAAATTTCAAAATGTATAGGAATTGGGATATTAACAGTTTTACTTGTATACTTTCTATTATAAAATTGACTTAAAAATAAAAAAAGATATAATTATATTATAGATATTGGAGAGGTGTTATGCCGAAGATTAGAATTGAAGGAAATCACGAGTTGAGCGGAGAGGTTCAAATAAGTGGGGCTAAAAACAGTGCGGTTGCTTTATTACCTGCAGCAATTTTATCAAGTGATACAAGCACTATATATAATGTTCCTAAAATAACTGATATTAAATATTTAATAGAAATATTAGAACTGTTAAATTGTAAAGTTGAAGAAGTCGGAGATACCCTAAAAATAGATTCTTCTAAAGCAAAAAACAATAAAATTCCAGAAGAGCTAAGTGTACAAATGAGAGCTTCATATTATTTTATGGGAGCATTACTGGCTAAATTTAAACATATGGAGATATCTTATCCCGGAGGATGTAAAATAGGGAATAGACCCATTGATTTACATATAAAGGGATTTGAAGCTTTGGGGGCTAAAGTAACTCAAATAAAAGGAAGTTTTATAATAACCGCTAAAAAACTTAAAGGTTCAAAAATATATTTAGATTTTCCTAGCGTTGGGGCAACAATAAATATTATGCTTGCAGCTAGTGGCGCAGAGGGAACAACTATAATTGATAATGCTGCGAAAGAACCAGAAATTGTTAACATTGCTTCATTTTTAATTAATATGGGATGTAAAATTAAAGGTGCCGGAACAGATAAAATAATTATAGAAGGCGTTAAAAAAATGTCAAAAGGTATTATTGAAGTGTTCCCAGATAGAATAGAGGCTGGAACCTATCTTATAATAGGGGCACTCTTAGGGAAACTTAAAATAAAAAATGCAATTAAGGAGCATATTCATGCTTTATTAGTTAAACTAAATGAGGTGGGGGTAAAGTATAAAATAGAAAAAGATGGAATTACTGTATATAAAACAAACAATCTAAAACCAACAACAATAAAAACATTAGTATATCCAGGTTTTGCCACAGATCTTCAGCAACCCTTTACAACTCTTTTAACACAAGCGGATGGCAAATCAATAATATATGAGACAATATATGAATCCAGATTTAGAAATACAGAATATTTAAATAAGATGGGAGCAAACACAACTATATTAAGTTTTGATACACTTGAAATAAATGGAAAAACACCTCTTAGGGGAAGTGATGTTTATGCATCGGATTTAAGAGCAGGAGCATCACTTTTAATCGCAGCTCTTATTGCACGGGGGATAACAACAATAGATAACATAGAAATGATTTTAAGGGGATACCAGGATGTTATAGAAAAACTTCAAAAAATAGGTGCTAAAATAGAATTAATAGAGTAAAATTTAACAAGAAATGTTTTGGAGGGGATTATGAACCGAAAAACTCTTGTTATTTTTTTTGCCTGTTTAATTTTTTCCATTATAATATTTGTATTAACATTCAATAATAAATTAAATTATGTGGCCTTGGGAGATGAATTCACTTTAGGAATAACGCCTTTTGGTGATTATAATAAAAGTCATTCTGACTATTTTAGTATATATTTAAATAATAAAAATAAATTAAAAACATACACAAAAGAATTCAGTAAAAGTGATTATCATATAACAGATTTGCTAAATGATATGAAGAGTAGCAGGGAACTTGAAATAAATAATAAAAAAGTAAATATAAACCAAATTATAGCTAGTGCAAATATAATAACAATTTTTATCGGTCAAAATGAAATTTACGATTTATTAAAAAACAATTATAATAATGATAAAATAAAAAATAAAAATGAAATATATAAGAATATAGATATTTTATTTGAAGATTATTTATATTTACTCAATAGTATAAGAAAAATAAATGATTGCAGCGTTTATATTATCGGATATTATAATCCGCTAAAAAATGTAAATCAAAGAGCATTGCAAGAAATTAATGATATTTTTGAATATATAGAAGCAAAATTTGAATCTTTGGAAGAAAATAAGAAAATATATTATGTTCAGATACAAGAAGGTATTAAAAATAAAGAATATTATGTACCTTACTATAAAAAACCTTACCCATCTTTAGAAGGATATAATTATATAACCAATCAGCTTATAGAAAAATATGAGAAACTAAAATAAATTACTACGATTTAAAATCATATGTAAACAAAGAGAGTTCTTTCTATAGGTTAATTCCTATTAATTCTATATTCCCACAAAATAAAAAAAGCTTTATTGATTTTCATTGACAATATTATTTATTAATTTATTAAATCCAAATTCATTAACAAAATAGTTATAAGGATTATTGTCTAAATTTCTTAATATGTCTTGCTTAGATCTATATATTTTTTGACTTTCTGAAGGGTTTATCAATTGATTAAATAATATACCATCTAAATACGAAACATAATAAACTCCACGCTCACCAAATTTTATGAAATCTATTATTTCTGTAATCTGTTTATCTTGTCCCCCGCCTGTAGATTTCATTTTTTTATGTTCAACAATAATAAATATATCGTTGTATTTAATAAAAGCATCTGGCATTTTATCTTGATGTGTACCAGCAAATTCAAATCTTATTAGATATTTTTCTAAAGCTTGTTTAAATAATTCTTTTTCCCCATTGTCGGGCAACAAGAAAAAGATAGTATCATTAAAATTACCATTGAAATGCTGAATTCCATTTTTTTCACATGCTTTTCTTATTTTTTCTAAACCAATTACTGCTTTTCTTTTATGGCTGTAATTATCAGTCATAACTTGAAATATAATATCAGTATATCCGTGATTTATATACATTTGATGTCTGTCCTCTAAATAGCTCTCAATAATGAATTTCTTTTCATCATAGCTCAATTCATTTAAATATATATCATATGTTAAATCATGGATCATTAAATATTGTGAAAATGGGGATAAATTCATTCCATCAAATCGTAAATATTCATCAATTAAATTAATTATGTTTTCATTTTGTGAAATATCACCGCGTATATTCAAATCGTTGTATTTTTGTATCAATTTAACCAATTCATCATTTTTAACTAATAATTCACTATAATCATTTTTCCCCGCGGGTATAATAGTTCTATTTAATGCTTCTCTTGCAATCCTATCAATGTTTGGTACCCGATTTTGTAAGCATTCATTAAATAATTCAATATTACTAACCATATAATTCGTCCTTTAAATTTGATATAGCCATTTCTATAATGCATCTAGCGGTTTTATAATCTAATCTCCGTCTTCTGACTCCCTCTTTTGTATTTCCTTTAAACGGAGATAAAACAACATCTTTTGTTTTTTTTCTATAATCATTTAATAATCTATTACATTCTTTAACAAGATTACGTATATCAATATCACTGCAATCTAAATCTATTATTGTAACCAATCTAGAACTATTTTTAATCTTAGATAACTTGTAATTTAAATCTTTAGTTTCATAAAATTGAATTTTTTTATCATTAGTAGTTAAATCTACTGCTCTAAGAGCTATTTTTCCTTCCTTAATATTAAATCTAATTGAATAATTATTTTTAGGTGTCATTTTTAATTCTTTAAAATATGAATAATCATTCAAGTATTCATTATCTGCATAAACTTTTATTTGAGGAGGAATTTTTTCAATGTTATCAAAACAAACAACACAAACAGGATTCTCGGTATCATCAAATGGGTTTTCCGTTAATATTGTCACACTGTAAATTCTGCTTAAATGATCATTAAAAAATCTACTATTAATATATGTTTCCGGTACAATTGCCACAACATATTCTTGTGCTTCTAGCATTTTATCAATTGCCAATTGATATAAATCGGTATGATTTGCAAAATATTGATGCATTTCTTTGTTAATCATTTTCTTTCTACTTGCACTATACTTAGTTAAATAGGGTGGGTTTGTTATTATAATTGCGTTATCGATGTGCGGAATTTTTTTCAAACTATCATTTTTTTCCCAATTTAAATTTGAGTCAATATCTAACCCTTTAATTTTGCTTATACCGTAATATGTACTTACTTTGAGTAAATCCCCATTACCTGCAAAAGGATCATATGCAATTGAGCAATTTGAAATTTTTATAAATTCTGCAATGTGAGGTTTTAACCATAAGTTTTTTTTTGTAAAATATTGTCCAAGCTTTTTTTTATTGTCCATTTTTTTCACCACTATATCTATAAACATTGTAGCAAATCAATAAAGCAAAGTCTAATAAAATTAGCGAATTTTAAAGCTGAATTGAAAAGTTGAATCAAAAAATAAGAATTATCATAAAAATGAAAGATTAAATAGCAAATAATAAAATAAGGATGAAATACTAAATTTTCCTTCCTTTGTTCGATTTACTTTCTTTTGAAAAAACAGTTGCTGTTGATTTTTGGAATTATTTTGTGTATAATATTTTTGAATTAAATTTCTATGACCTATTTTGAGTCATGGCTAGGAGGAAAATATGAAAAAAGGAATGCATCCATCATTAA
Organism: uncultured Muribaculaceae bacterium; assembly: GCA_964492595.1. GTDB lineage: Bacteria > Bacillota_I > Bacilli_A > RF39 > UBA660 > CAYNFP01. The sequence goes on along the minus strand of CAZBKY010000026.1, from coordinate 5,941 downwards.
AAGAGTGTAAAGTTAAATGTGCTTGTGGTAATGAATTTGTTGTTAAATCAACAAAAGAGTCAATTCAATTAGAAACCTGTAATAAATGTCACTCATTTTATACAGGTAAATATAAAACTGCAAGAACTGGAAATGTACAGAAGTTCAAAGAAAAATATGGAATTAAAGAGTAAGTGATTACTTTTTTTTTATTTGAATTTATATTATAATCTAAATATAAGGAGATCATAATATATGAAAATAATAATAGGAAGCGATCATAATGGTTATGAAATAAAAAAAACATTAATAGAATATTTAAAAACGTTGAATTTTAATATTGAAGATGCTGGAGCTATGGAATATGATGAATTAGATGACTATCCTTTGTATGCAAAGAAAGTATGCGATGAAGTTTTAAAGGAGGAAAAAAATATTGGAATTTTAATTTGTGGTAGTGGGATTGGAATGTCAATCGCGGCAAATAAGGTAAGGGGTATAAGATGTGCCAAAGTGGATAACGAAGAGGAAGCAAAAATGGCTAGGTTACACAATAATGCGAATGTTGTGGCTATATCCTCAAAGAAAAGTATTAAAGAAATACAAAACATAACACTTAATTTTGTTAACAATGATTTTTCAGGGGAAGAAAGACATATTAGAAGAATAAATCAAATTAATGAATTTTAGTATAATTTTTAAAATAGTGAATATAATGCATATATGAAATATCTTATATGCATTTTTATTTTGCTTATACCAGTTTATATTTTTACAATACCTAAATCCGAACCTGAAACAAAACCCGAAACCAAAGAGATTATAGTTAACAACGTAAAAGAAGAAGATTCTGAAAAGGTTGTTAAGCTTTTAAATGGTGTAAATGTGATAAAGTTATCGTTGGAAGATTATATATTGGGAGTCATTGCTTGCGAAATGCCCGCTTCTTTTGAAATTGAAGCTTTAAAGGCTCAAGCTGTTGCTTCTAGAACCTTTGCTTTAGAAAAAATGAAAGAAGAAAATGAATATGATTTGGAAAACTCTGCAAATGATCAATGCTACTCATCTATTGAAGATATGCAAAAAAAATGGGGGAAGGACTATAACAAATATTATACAAAAATTAAAGAAGCTGTTTATTCAACTAAAAATGAGTATATAACCTACAATAACAAAATAATAAAAGCATTTTATTTTTCGACTTCAAATGGATATACAGAAAATGTCCAGAATGTTTTTGGAGAAAAACTTGAATATTTAGTCCCGGTATCATCTTCCTGGGACACCAAAACCTCTTCTTATGAAAAAGAGACCACATTTACTGAGAAAAACTTTTTAAATTTACTAAAACTAAAAGATGAAAAAATTATATCTATAAATATAGATGAAAAAAATGAAACCGGAAGAGTAAGCTACATTTCTATAAACAGTCAAAAATTTAAAGGAACAACTTTTAGAAAATTATTGGGTATAAGATCGACAGATTTTGATATAAGCTTTAAAAACGATATAGTGTATATAAAAACAAGAGGTTATGGTCATGGAGTGGGTTTAAGTCAATATGGCTCAAATGGTATGGCAAAAGAAGGATATAAATATGAGGAAATAATCAAATATTACTACAAAAACACAGAAATAAAAAATGTATAAATTAAATAAAATTGTTCACACTCTATAATAGGAGCGTGAAATATGAATAAGGTAAAAAATCTAATTATCCCATCAATTTATGTTTTTTCAGTTATAGCTATTATAGGAAGTGTATTTTTATTAGTAAAGGGAATAAGTAATTATTTAAGTGAAAATATAGACTACAATTATTCAGTAAATGATGTGTTTGATACTACTATTCCAGTTGTGGCTAAAACTCAATTAATTATAAAACCTTATTTATCTGAAAATGTAAACATAGGAAAATATTTTTATGATTATGAAGGAGAAAAGTCCGAACAAGAGAAATCGCTTATATATTATGAAAATACTTATATGCAAAATTCCGGGGTTGACTACGTAAGCAATGAAGCGTTTGATGTACTTTCGATACTTGATGGAGAAGTAATATCTGTTGAAAAAGATGACACACTTGGGAATATAGTTCAAATAAAACATGAAAACGATTTAATTAGCATATACCAAGGAATTGATGAAGTTACGGTTAACAAAGGCAATAAAGTAAACCAAGGGCAAATACTAGGAACTAGTAGCACTTCGAAGATAAATCCCGAATATAGCTCATCAGTGCATTTTGAGATATATTATAAAGGTGAAATAATGGATCCTGAAAATTTATATTCCTTATCGATAGAAGACTTTTAATAAGTCTTTTTCATATTTTGGGAGCCCTTCTATATAATTAAGTAGAGGGGTGAATACAAATAAAAAAAGAAATCATTGAAAGAATAAAAAATGAGGCTGATTATATTCTTAAAACAAAACATACTATAAGAGATACTGCCAAAGTATTCAAGGTTAGCAAAAGCACTGTTCACAAAGATTTGCACGAAAGATTAGAAGAAATAGATAAAAATTTATTTAAAAAGATAAAACTGATTATGAAAAGCCATATAGATATAAGACACATAAGAGGCGGAGAGTCAACAAGGATTAAGTATTTGAAAGTCACTAAAAAGTAGACTTTTTGTTTGTTTTTATATAAACAAGTAAAAATTATGATATAATTGCCATAGTGAGAGTATATGGTGAATTTTATAATTGTAGAAGATAATGAACTTCATACAAAAAATACCGAAAAATTGATAATAAAATATATGATGAAAAACAAGTATGAATTTGAAATATTATCTTTTAACAAAGAAACCCCTGAACTTTTAGAGTTTATAAATAAAAATGACCAAAATAATGTGTACATTTTAGATTTTGAATTACCAAATGCAAATGCGCTCGATATTTCAAGAAAAATAAGAAAAAATGATTGGAAGAGTCCTATTATTATATTGACAGCTCATGGTGGGATGGCCTTTGAATCTTTTAAACAAAGATTACAAATATTGGATTTCATTTCTAAACAATATCAAGCCAATAAAAATATGTTAGAACTTTTTGATATTTGTATGAGGCAGCTTAACGTTTGCAAGTCTTTGAAATTTAATTATAATTACACTGATTATAATATTTGCTTTGATAAAATTTTATATATTTATAGAGAAACAGTAGAAAGAAAAATAGTAATAGTGACAAACACAAAAGAATATAAAATCAGAATGAATATGAAAGAGATAAAAAATGTTTTACCCGAGCATTTTAATTTTTCTCATAAAGCTTGTATTATAAATACCAAAAGAGTTGAAGCATATGATTGGAAAAACTGTATAATTATTTTTGACAATGGAATGACAGCGGACCTTCTATCAAAAACACATAAGAAGGAGTTGAGTGTGGTATGAGTGAAATGTTAAAAATATCTTTGGATATATTTGGAATCGTTTTTTGTTATTATGCTTGTGCTAAAAGTTCTAATATAATTTTTGGTTCTAAAATAAAAATACTTGGAATCAAAGAGACTTTTGGGACATTAACTATAATTATATTTGCGTATTATAATGTATTTTATAATTATAGTTTCTTAAAAATAGTTGTAAGCTTTTTATGCTTATTTATATTTTTTAAAATAATTTTTAAAGAAGATAATAAAGTTACATTATTAAAATTTTTGATTATTTATTCATTAAGTTGGGTAATAGAAACATTGTTTGGAACCATTTTTGTAGCAATTTTCATAAAAAATTTAAAACAACTTGATTCCATGTTCATAAAATTTCCATTATCACTTTTAATTATGTTGGTATTATTACTTTTAAGTTATATAAAATCTGTAAAAAAGTTATTAAATAAACTTTATAATTCTATGCTTGATATTATAAATTTAACTCTAGTTTTATTTTTCTTTATTATCGTTTTAGTTGTTTTAACATTTTATTTAATGATTGCATATAGTGTGGTTTCTTATATATCTATATCTGTTTTAATTTTTATATTTATTTTGGTTTTTTATATGACAATTAAACAAGTTTTCAGTGTAAAAAAAGCTGATGAAAAACAAGAAATATTATTAAACTTTATGAAAAAATATGAAACTATTATAGACAATGAAAGGATTTCTAGACATGAAATGTTAAATAATTTATTAGTACTTAAAAGCATAAAAAATAAAAATTCTAAAGAATATGATAATATTTTAAACGAAATAATAGATTCTTACAAAACTGATAAGACATATAGTAGATTATACGATTTGCCTTCGGGTTTAAAGGGAATTTTTTATTATAAAATATACGATATGCAAAGCAAAGGCATTGAACCATATGTCGATATATCTAATAAAGTAATTAAAAATTTAGAGTGCTTAAATTTAAAAAAATTATCAAGATTGTCTAAAATTTTAGGTATACTACTTGATAATGCTAAGGAAGCCGCGGAAATTACAAAAGATAAAATAGTTATTATTGATGTATATGAAGATAATAATGGAATAATAATTTATATAGAGAATTCAATTTCTAGAGATTTGCAAAATTTAAATTTGAAAGACATTAAAGAAAAGGGATTTAGTACAAAAGGCTATAAAAGAGGTTATGGATTATATTTAGTGCAAACAGTTTTAAAGAAAAGCGAAAGTATTTCACTAAATCAAAAAATAGAAAATAAAAGGTTTGTATCTATCATTAAAATAAAATAAAAAACAAGAATTCTTGTTTTTTATAATAGGCTATCAGGCATTTCTGCTTCATCTACCCACATTATATAGCATCCTCCAACTGCAGTTAAAGCAATTAAAGCTCCTAGGAAAGCCAATATTTTTGTCATATTTTACCTCCTTTTCTCTTTTTTAATATTTAAGTTGATACAGCCTTTTTTAAATCATAAGATTTATAATTAGCATATTTCAGCTTAAATATTTTATAAGTAAATGGGCTTATCATCATGATTTCTATTATTAAAGATACAATAATTGCATTTTGCAAAATAATATCTTTTGTGTAAAATTGATATATAGAAATTCCAAGGGCGGTAGATGTACAAATAATTTTATATATTAATCTTTTATTTTTTCTAATAAGTGGTCTTTTTTCTGTGTCTGCAGGGGCATATATTAAAATATAAATTGTAGATAAAGATGATATTATTATTCTGGTAATTACATCCAAGTGCATTACCTTTATTAGATATGGAAATAGTAAAAATATAATTAAAGAAGATATCCAGCATTGCCAACTTTTTTTAGTGTGTAATCCAAAGCCTGTCGTTCTTAAAGCCCCGTAAAAAAGTAATATTAACAATAGTTCTTTTAATATGCCTAAAAAATAAGCTGCAGTTAATATTACTATGGTTTTGGTTATTGTGATGTACAGAGTTTCTAAGCCATATTTTATTTCTGCAAGTTTGGTTTTATCATAATTTTCTTTTTCTTTTATTGAATCCATTGCTTTGTTTATCAAGAAACTTCTCATATGTACCTCTTATCAACTAAAAGTTTATCAACTAAGAGAACATCAGAATTAATCACAAAATTATATTGCTCATTTTTTTACTTTAGTTAAAAAATACTAATATAAAGATACATAAAAAAAACTTTAAGCAATAAAGATATAAATTAAAGCAAAACTGATTAAATTGTATACATTTTAAAATAAAATATACTTGTTGTGCACAATGTGCAGTACCTATAAGAAGTAAAAAGAAGGGTAGGTGTTAATTTGAGTAAAGGTCGTGTTAAGTGGTTCAATAATGAAAAGGGATATGGCTTTATTGAATGCAGTGAATTAGAAAATCAAGATATTTTTGTACACTATTCTGCTATTGAATGTGAAGGATATAAGTGTCTTAAAGAAGGCGATATTGTGGAATTCGGGCTAATTAAAACCACTAAAGGATATCAGGCAATCAATGTTAGAGAAGTTAAATTAACAACTGTTTAAAACACACATAAGCTTTGTGTGTTTTT
>CAZBKY010000025.1:0-11463 GCA_964492595.1 uncultured Muribaculaceae bacterium | reverse complement strand
ATTTTAGTATTCTGTTATCCATTATGTATGGGCTAGCTATATTAGAGTAAAAAAATAAACCGCTTTCTTTTAGCTGCGCTATTATGTTAAACCATCTATCTTTATAGAAAAACATAATAGCAGGTTCTTTTGTACGCCAGGTTCTTCCATCTTCTTTTGTTACTAAAACATTATCATTTCCTAGGACTATATAATCTTTTTTTATGTCAAGAATTATTGCCTTATCCCATATTTTATAAAGCATGCCATTGTGTTTATAGCAATGGATTGCAAGTGTGTCTCCGACAGTTAATCTCATAGACACCTCTCTCATAAGTGTATTCTATCACATTTTTTATGAAAAAAAAAGAAGCTATTTTAAAGCTTCTATTGCGGATTTTAATTGACTGTCCTCTTTATCTTTGTTTTCTACCAAAGTATCAGGTTCTAACCCTACTCCATTTATACTTTTACCAGTCGGTGTAAGCCAATAAGCTGATGTATATTTTATCATAGATCCGTTTGATAATATTTCGGTTTCCTGAACTGTTCCTTTGCCAAATGTTTTTGTTCCTATTAAAGTTGCTCCATAATTCTCTTTTAAAGCAGCAGCAAGAATTTCTGAAGCGCTTGCACTTGCTCCGTTCATAAGTACCACTATAGGATAAGAAGTTTTATCTGCGGTTTTAGCAGAAAATTTTTTGATAGTGTCATCTTTATATTTAAGCTGATATATTACTTGTCCTTTTTCTAAAAACAAATCAGATATATTTTTAGCTGCATCTAAATATCCTCCGGAATTATCCCTAACGTCTATTATCAAAGAAGTTATTTTCTTGTTATCAAGTTCAGTTAATGCCGTTTTTGTCTGGGCATATGTATTACTTGAAAATGTAGATAACTTAATGTATCCTATATTATTTTCTAATGTTTTATATTCAACGCTAGGTATAACAATATTTGATGTATTTATATCTACAGTTTTTTCACTACCAGCTCTTTTATATGTTAAACTTACTGATGATGAGCTTTTTATAGTTGATGCAATTTCACTTGAAGTTTTTCCAAGCATTGATTCTCCATTAATGGCAACTATTACATCACCCGGTTTTAATCCCGCTTCTTCCGCAGGACTTCCCGCAAACACAGTGACAATAAACACATTACCTTCTATATTATTAGATATTTCTATTCCAACACCTTTATATTCACCATTTAATCTATCTTGCAGATTTGTAGTTGTATCTATATCTAAATAATCTGAGTAAACATCCAGATAATTTAGCATGCCATCAATCGCAGCATTTATTAAGTCCTCATCTTTAACATCTTCTACATATTTTTCTTTAAGTTCTTTGTATAAATTGATAAATTCTGATAATTCACTATAATTTGTATCAGCAGAACTCTTATCAAATATATAATTATAATTTTTAAATATAATATACCCACTTAAAACACTAACAACCAAAGAAACAACTATAACTACAACAATCATTTCAACTAAAGAAAATGTTGCTGTTCTTTTTTCACCATTGTTTTGTTTTTTTGTTTTAATAATTCCATCTTTTAATTTTAAAACAGGTTTTTTATTTTTCTTATCATTATTTTTTTTCATAACCATCCTCTTATTTTTCTATTATTAATAATAACACAATATTAAAAATTTTTAAACTCAATTTAAAAAAAATTTAAGATTTTTAATCTATATTATATAACAAAGCTTTAATAAGACTGCAGGTTCTTTTTGATTTCTCTCAGTCGCCTATTAGATTTAAACAAAAAATCTTTTGTTTTTTGTGTTTTTTTCATTTAAATCCCTTACTAAATTATATAATCTATTTTTTTGTTTTCATTTTTGACGATATAGTTTTCCATATCGTCATTTTTTATATTTTTTGACGATATAGTTTCAATATTATAATTTAACTTCTAAACAATTCCAAGTATTCTTCAAAAACAAATATTCTATTTCTACTAAATCCAGTTATCTCTCTCAGTACATTGTTTTTTTCATTTAATAATTCTTTTATTATTCTTCTCAAAGTTGGTTCTGGTAAATTAGTTAGTTCTAGTAATTTCTTCATAGACAATTGTCGTTACTCATAAAAACATTTCATTACTTTATCATAATTGTCATTTTTATTACTTAAAAGAAGAATTTTTTTATCAGTCAACTCTTTCAAATTAATTATACGTTGAAATTTATCAATTCCTGTTTGGCAAGTTTCAATAATACCGTTTAAAAAAATTTAATCCATCTAGCCATATCATTAGTAGCTCTAACTTAAAATTTCTACATTCTAACAAAAACAAGAAATTTTCATCTCTTGTTTTACCTTTTATTTTACTAACTCTAATCTCACGATTAAAGCATCGTCGCCTCTTCTTTCCTTTAATTTAATTATTCTAGTATATCCACCATTTCTGTCTTTATATAAAGGAGAAATTTCATCAAATAATTTTTTAACTAATTCTTTATCATTATTTAAGAAAGCTAATGCTTTTCTTCTGGCGATTAAAGTACCATTTTTCGCATAAGTTATCATTTTATCTACAAATTTTCTTACTTCTTTTGCTCTCTCTTCAGTTGTTTCAACGTATCCGGTTTCTAAAACTGTTTTAGTAAGTCCAGATAAAATACTTCTTCTTATTCTGGTTTCTCTGTTAAGTTTTCTATATAATGCCATAATTACCTCCTAATCTTCCTCGCGGAACTTAAGCCCCATATCTTTAATCTTTTCCATAACTTCTTTCAATGATTTTTTACCTAAATTCCTAATTTTCATCATCTCAGATTCACTCATTGCTGTAATATCTTGAAGTGTATGAATTGCAGCTCTTTTTAAACAATTATAAGCTCTAACTGATAAGTCTAGTTCTTCTATCGGGGTTTCTAGTGTTTTAGTAATTGGATCTTCTTCTTTATCGGTTAACAACCCTTTAACATCAGATATTGCATTAAGTTCTGTTACTACTTCAAAATGTTCTATTAAAATTCTGCCAGCCAATGCGATAGCCTCTTGTGGGTTTATTGATCCATTAGTCCATACTTCTAGAATTAATTTATCAAAATTTTCACTCTGACCTACACGAGCATTTTCTACATCATAACTAATTCTTTCAATTGGACTGTATAATGAATCTATTGCAATTGAACCAATTTCTGCTTCTGGTATATTTCTTGCATTTTCTTTTGCATCAACATAACCATGACCATTTGATACTATCATTGACATATCAATAGATCCGCCTTTTGATAATGTACATATAACTAAATCAGGATTTATAATTTCTATTTCCGAATTTTTTTCGATATCTCCAGCAGTTATAACGCCCTCTTTAGATGACTTTAAATATAAAGTCTGTTCTTCATCAGAATGATTTCTTATAACTAAAGATTTTAAATTTAATACTATTTCCGTTACATCTTCCACTATACCATCAATTTTTTGGAATTCATGAAGTACTCCTTCAATTTTTATTCTTGTAATTGCACTTCCGCATAAACTGGATAACATTACTCTTCTTAAAGCATTTCCAATTGTTCTACCAAAGCCTCTTTCAAGTGGTTCTAATATAAATTTTCCGTAAAAATTATTTTCTATATATTCTGAAACTTTATATTCTGGTTTTTCAAATCTTAACATATCTATCTTCCTTTCCTTACATACGTCTTCTTTTTGGTGGTCTGCAACCATTATGTGGAACTGGTGTTTTGTCATTTATTGAAGTGACTTCAAGTCCAGCTGCCTGTAATGAACGAACTGCCGGTTCACGAGAAGCTCCCATTCCTACAATATAAACATCTACTTTTCTTAGTCCTCTGTCATAAGCTGCTCTACCAGCAACTTCGGCTGCCTGTCCTCCAGCAAAAGGTGTTTTTTTCTTGCTGCCTTTATATCCTACTTTGCCTGATGATGCCCATGTTATTGCATTTCCATCATTATCTGTCACAGTAACTAAAGTGTTATTGAATGTAGATTTTATACAAACTCTACCTTCTACAACCGTTTTTTTAACTTTTCTTTTTCTTCTATTATACGCCATTGTTATTTACCAACTTTCTTTTTATTAGCAACTGTTTTGCCTTTTCCTTTACGAGTTCTAGCGTTTCTGCTGGTATGCTGACCCCTTACAGGTAAACCTTTTTTATGTCTTATTCCTTGATATGAACTTATTTCCATTTTGGTTTTTATATTCATTTCAACTTCTCTTTTTAAGTCTCCTACAAGAACATATTTGTCTGTTTCACTTCTTAATTTGTTTATCTGTTCTTCATTAAGATCTTTAACTCTTATATCTTCACTAACACCCGCAGCCTTACAAATCTTATGAGCCCTTGATGGTCCGATACCATATATGTATGTAAGTCCTACTACTATTCTTTTTTCTTTTGGTAAGTCTATATTTTTTATACGTGCCATAAATCCTCCTAACCTTGTACTTGTTTGTGTTTAGGGTTTTTGCAAATTACCCTAACCTTACCCTTTCTTTTTATTACTTTGCACTTATCGCAAATTGGTTTCACTGATGGTCTTACTTTCATTTTTAATCCTCTCCTTTTTAATATCTATAAACTATTCGCCCGCGTGTTAAATCACAAATTGGTATTTCCATAAGCACCTTATCACCCGGATAAATGCGAATGTTATTCATTCGGATTTTCCCAGAAACGCCGGCAGTTACTATGTGCTCATTTTCAAGTTTTACCTTGAATTCATAATTTGGTAATAATTCAATTACCTTTCCTTCAACTTCAATATATCCGTCTTTGGCCAATTTTCTCACTCTCCTGTTAATATTTCGTAACCCGTTTTTGTTACGAGTATGGTATGTTCAAAGTGTGCAGAAGGACTTTTATCCACAGTCTCAATTCCCCATTCATCTTCGAGCATCCATATATCATTATCTTTTAAACCGAACATCGGTTCAATTGCAAGTGTCATTCCTTCTTTTAAGATTATGTTTTCACTTTCTTTGTTTGAGTAGTTAGGAATAAACGGATCTTCGTGCAGAAATTTTCCTACACCATGTCCTGTTAGTTCTCTAAATACTGCATAACGATGTTTTACGGCTACACTTTCAATTTTTTTACAAACCTCATTCAATTTAATTCCAGCTTTAATTACTTCAAGTCCTTTGTAAAGAGCTTCCTTAGTATATTCTACCAGCTCTTTTTTCTCTTTTGTAGTATTTCCTATTATATATGTATACGCAGTATCGGTATTATATCCTTTATAATTAACTCCAACATCTACAGATACTATATCTCCATTTTTTAATATTTTATTTTTATCAGGAATTCCATGCACGATGACTTGGTTGATGCTTACACATATACTTGCAGGGTATTCTTCAAATCCTAGAAACGAAGGTGTGCATTTATTTTCTTCAATATATTTATGTGCATAATCATTTATTTTTTCAGTACTCACTCCCGAAACCATTAAATCCTTGAGAGCCTCTAGTAAATTGTAAGCGATTTTTCCAGAATGCCTCATTAGTTTTATTTCTTTATCAGATTTAATGCTAATCATTTTTTAAGTCCTATAAGAGCTTCAATTTCTTTTAGCGATTCATAAGCATCTTGATTCCCATCTATTTCTATGACCCCTCCTTTTGATTTGTAATATTCTACAACTGGTAATGTGTTTTTTTCAAAGAAGTTTAATCCAGCTTTCAAAGATTCTTCATTATCATCATTTCTTTTAACTAAAGGTACTTTACATTCATCACAGATTTCTCCATTTTGAGGTCTATTAAATTTCGTTAGTACATTATAAGTTGTTTTACATTCAGGGCATATTTTTCTTCCTATAGTTCTTTGGAGTGCGATATCATAATCAACTTTTAAATATATGACATAATCTATTTTTATAGATAAATCTCTACATATATCATTAAATGCATATACCTGCTCCATTCTCCTTGGATAACCATCTAATATAGCTCCATATTTTTTAATATCACCCTCAGATAATCTATTTTTTATAAGTTCATTAGTAATATCATCAGGGACTAATATTCTTTTAGACTGAAGTTTTCTGATTTTCTTGCCCAACTTTGTACCTGGATTCACTCCTCTTAGAAGTTCTCCTGCACCGATTCCAATTAGCCCATATTTTTCATTTAACAATTTTGCGATAGTACCTTTTCCTGCGGCAGGAGGTGCGATTAAAATTAAATTCATTTTTACCTACCTTCTTTTATTATAATTTCTGCTTGCCACAGATGATTCTAGTTGTTTATAAGTCTCTGCAACAACTCCAACAACGATTAATATACTTGTTCCACCAATTTTTACTGAACTTGGTAAACTTGTTGTTGCGGTAAATAGTATGGGCAATGCTGCGATTATGGCTATAAATAATGCACCCAGTAATGTTATTCTTCCAAGCACTTTAGAAATATAACCTTTGGTTTCACTTCCGGGTCTTATTCCTGGAATATATCCACCATTTTTATTTAAGTCTTTTGAAAGTTTATCGGGACTTAATACCATAAATGTATAAATATATGTAAAGAATAATATTAAAACTATGTATATTATGAACCCAACTGGAGTTTCTGTTGAAAATATATTGTTAACAACCTGCAAAACTTTTTCATTTGTTGTTAGAAACTTTATTACCGATGGTATTGCCATCACTGTTGATGCAAAAATAACTGGCATAACACCTGCAGAATTTATTTTCAAAGGAAGATATGTTTGTTTTCCTCCATAAGAAGATACAGTTCTGTTCGAATATTGAATTGGTACTCTTCTCTCAGCCTCCTGTATATAAATAACTCCCACTATTATAAATATGTATAAGAATATAAATAAACTAAATGATACTATACCTATTAATATACTTGATGCATTTGGTATCAAAGCCTGATATGCATTTATAAACATTGAAGGCAAAGTACCAACTATTCCTGCCATAATTATTAGAGATACTCCATTACCAATACCTTTTTGTGTAATTTGGTCTCCCATCCAAAGCAGAAATGCTGTTCCTCCAGTAAGTATAGTTGCGATTTTAAAGTATTGTACTGGATCTGAGCCTTTTCCTATAAACATTAAAGAATATACAACACCTTGAACAAATGCAAAGGCCACTCCAAGATATCTAGTGATTTTATTTATTTTCGTTCTTCCCTCTTCTCCCATTTCTTTCAAATCTTTAAAGTATGGAATTATATCCATTTGAAGTATTTGAGTAAGAATAGATGCACTAATATATGGCATAACACCTAATGCAAATATTGAAAATTGTCTTAATCCTCCACCGCTCATTGCATTTAATAATTCTAGAAAACCTAAATCTCCAGTAATTTTTGACATACCGGGTACTGTTATGGCATTGCCTAGAGCGAACACTGTAAGGCCACAAAGAGTAAATATAACTCTTTGCAACAAATCTTTATTAGTAGATTTAAATAATTGCTTAAATGTTGCAAACATTTTAAATCACCTCTGCTTTCCCGCCTAATCCTTCTATTTTCTTAATAGCACTGTTAGTAAATATATTAGCTTTTACAGTTAATTTTTTTTCTAAATTACCATTACCTAAAATTTTAATTCCTTTTAATTCTTTAGTATATAATCTTTTTTCTCTCATTAATTCTGGTGTAACTATAGTATCATCTTCAAATATGTTTAACTCTGACACATTTATCACAGCATATCTCATTGAAAATCTCTTATTGTTAAACCCTCTTCTTGGCAATCTTTTATATAATGGATTTTGTCCACCCTCAAACCAAGCTGGAATGCTTGCTCCTGAACGAGCTTTTTGTCCTTTTTCACCACGAGTTGAAGTTTTTCCATGGCCTGAACCAGGACCTCTACCTACTTCTTTTCTTCTATGAGTGGATCCAGGATTATTTTTTAATTCATTTAATTTCATTATCCTTTAATCTCCTCTACTTGTTTTCCACGAAGTGAAGCCAATTCAGAAATGCTTCTTTGTTTTTTTAGTGCATCTATTGTAGCACGTGAAGTATTAATTTGTGTATTACTTCCTAATGATTTAGATACAACATCTTTTACTCCAGCAAGATCTAAAATTATTCTAACAGGTCCTCCCGCAATAACTCCTCTACCTTCTTTAGCCGGTTTTATTAAAACTTTAGCAGCTCCACAAACACCAACTATTTCATGAGAGATTGTTCTATCATCTACTAAAACAACATTTATCATATTTTTTTCAGCAGATTTTATTGCCTTTGTTACAGCTTCAGGTATTTCATTTGATTTACCTGTACCTATACCAACCTTGCCTTTTCTATTTCCCACAGCCACAGTAGCAGAAAATCTAAATCTTCTTCCACCTTTTGTAGATTTAGTAACACGGTTTATAGATATAATTTTATCCTCGTACAATTTTTTAGGTTCTTCTCTTCTGTCTTGTTTCTTAAATTCCATTAAAACTCCAATCCTTTCTCACGAGCGGCTTCTGCCAATGCTTTAATACGCCCATGGTATAAATAACCGCCTCTGTCAAATACTACTTTTTTAATCTTGGCATTAATTGCTTTTTCTGCGATTTTTTCTCCAATTTTTTTAGCTGTTTCAATGTTATTTCCCTTTAGATTTAATTCACTACCAGAAACACTTAATAAAGTTTTACCCTCTTCATCATCAATAATTTGGGCATATATATCTTTATTACTTCTAAATATATTTAATCTTGGAATAGAAGCACTACCTAAAATATCTTTTCTTATTCTTTTATGCCTTTCAGTTCTTCCAACATTTCTTGATTCTTTTTTTATCATAATAACCTCCTTACGCAGCTTTCTTTCCTTCTTTACGACGTATATATTCGTTTTTGTATTTAATTCCTTTTCCTTTATATGGCTCTGGCCTTCTTATTTTTCTTATAGTAGCGGCAAATTCACCAACTGCCTGTTTATCAATTCCACTAATTACAAGTTCAGTATTAGAAAGCACTTCCACTTTTAAATTACTTGGTATTTCTAAACTAACCTGATGTGAATATCCCGCATTAACTAGTAATTTATTTCCTTGAACATTAAACTTATAACCTACACCATTTATTTCTAATTCTTTTTTAAAACCCTGACTTACTCCAATTAACATATTATTTATAAGTGCATTTGTTGTTCCATGAAGTTGTCTAGTCTCTTTTTCTTCATTTTTTCTAGCTACGAACACTTTACCATCTTTAATAATTACTTCTACTTTATTTTTGTAATTAAATGTAAGAGTTCCTTTTGGTCCTTTAACCGTTACAACATTATTTTCTACTGAAACTGTGACACCTTCTGGTATTACAAGTTCTCTTTTACCTATACGACTCATATTTTATTCACCTTACCATATATATAAAAGCACTTCTCCACCAAGATTTTTACCTCTAGCTTCCTTATCAGTCATTAGACCTTCTGGAGTAGATATAACTGCTGTTCCTAAACCATTAAGAACTCTTGGCAATTCATTTGCTTTTGTATACACACGTAATCCAGGCTTGCTAATTCTTTTTAAACCTGTAATTACACTTTCTTTAGATTTTGAATATTTTAAACTTAATATAAGCATATCTCCCTCTTTTGATTCGCTTACACTAAATCCTCCGATATATCCTTCTTTTACGAATATTTCTGATATACCTCTAGTTAATTTTGTAGATGGTATTTCAACTGTTTTGTACCTCATAGCCTTTGCATTACGAATTCTTGTAAGCATATCTGCTATTGTGTCATTTACCATAATTAATGGCCTCCCTTCTTAAAGTTCTGCAACTTACTAAACTTTTATTTCCCTTTTTAAAATCATCTAAATCTTTTTGTGCTCTGTTTCTTCGACTTTCAAGAATTATTCTGTAAGAGAATAAATCAACTGCTTCATCTATATAATCACTCTTACTTATTGTCTTTTTTTGATATTCCATGTCAAGTAATTTGATGGCCTCATCAATATCAGCAAGTTTATCTTTTTCAATTCTTAATTTAAGCTCTAATTCACTCAATTTATATTCTAATGAACTCATTTTCCCCTCACATTTACCAACTAGATTTTTTAACGCCAGGAATTTGACCCTTGTTAGCAAGTTCTCTAAAGCATATACGACATAGACCGAATTTACTTAAAACTCCATGAGGTCTTCCGCATCTTTCACATCTGCTGTAATTTCTAGCTTTAAATTTTGAGCCTTTTTTCCAACTTATTATTTTACTTTTCTTTGCCATAATGTTCTCCTTTACTTTCTAAAAGGTAATCCAAACCCTGTTAATAATGCTAAAGCCTCTTCATTTGTTTTAGCTGTTGTCACTATAACTACATCCAAACCACGAGTTTTAATAACATTGTCGTATTCAACTTCAGGAAATACAAGTTGTTCTTTTATTCCTAAAGTATAGTTTCCTCTTCCATCAAAGCTTCCTTTAGATATTCCTCTAAAGTCTCTTACACGAGGAAGCGCTATTTTAACAAGTTTTTCTAAGAAGATATACATTTTATCTCCTCTTAAAGTGACTTTACATCCTATTTTATTTCCTTCTCTTAATTTGAATCCTGCAATTGATTTTTTAGCTTTAGTAATAACTGGTTTTTGACCCGCAATTATTTCAAGTTCTTTAGCTGCAGCTTCTAGGTATTTGGAATCTGCCAAAGCATCTCCAACACCCATATTAAGAACGATTTTTTCTAATCTGGGTACTTTCATAATAGAGGAGTATCCAAATTCTTTTTTTAAATTAGGTTGTATTTCTTTAATGTATAATTCTTTTAATGTTTCCATTATTCACCTACTTTTTTACTTTCTTTTTTAGTAGTTTTTTTCACATTTTTTTTCTCTTGTTTTTTATCTTCTTTTTTTGATAGTTTAACATTCGAAATGTGAATTGGTGCTTCAGTTTCAAGAATTCCACCGGTTTCATTAGAAGAATTTGGTTTAACATGTTTTTTAACAATATTTATTTTGTCTACTAAAATTCTGTTTTCACTTTTTAAAATTTGTAAAACTTTTCCTTCTTTTCCTTTGTAGCTTCCCGATATTACTTTTACCATATCTCCTACTTTAATTTTCATAAGATTATCCTCCTATAACACTTCTGGTGCTAGTGAAATGATTTTCATATAATTCTTATCACGTAATTCACGAGCAACAGGTCCTAGTACACGAGTTCCAACTGGACTATTATCATCTTTAATTAATACACATGCATTATCTTCAAATTTGATATGAGTTCCATCTTTTCTTTTAACTCCATGTACTGTTCTTACTATAACAGCTTTTACTACTTTTCCTTTTTCTACTGTACCATTTGGTATTGCTTTTTTAACAGTACCAACTATTACATCTCCAATGTTTCCGCTTTTTACTTTGCTTCCACCTAAAACTCTGATTACTAATAACTCACGAGCTCCAGTATTATCAGCAACTTTTAAACGACTTTCTGGTTGTACCATAATCAGTCCTCCTTAATCCACAATAACAGCTTTTTCTAAAACTTTATCTAATATATATC
>CAZBKY010000024.1:0-11481 GCA_964492595.1 uncultured Muribaculaceae bacterium | reverse complement strand
TGAAAAAAATAGTATTTTATTTTTTATTTTCTATAAGTTCTTTTTTCTTTTATGGAATTAAAGATATAAATACTATTGATGAAGTCGCTCTTATTTATAATCAAAGAAATTTAAACGATGAAGATTATTATAAAATAAGTTTCTATAATTTTAATATTTATGAGGTTGATAATATATTTGAAGATTTAGATATAAATATAATTTCACTTATACCCAAGTATGGAGAAAAGTTAGAATATAGAAGTGTTTCCTCTACTATAGAAAATTATAAAAGCTGGCTTTGGAATATGGGGTATGAAAAAGAATTAAAAAAAGCAGAATTGTATGGGTTCAAAATAGAAAGTATGAATATTTTATGTACAAAAGGAGAACTTATTAAATTAGAAAGAAAAGTTATGATAAAATAAAATAAAATGTACTAAGTGTATGTTTTTATTTTATAATTTTTTTTGTATAATTAAAATAAAGGAAAACAAAATTATGGAAACAGAGAAAGAAATTGCTATAAGAAGCTTTTAAAAAAAATTAACTCCTGAACAAATCTTTTACGCAAACTTATATAATGTTGATTTAAATAAAACTGATATCAATAAAATTATGGATATAATTAAAGAATTAATTGAAGAAGTATTATATTTAAAAAAAATTGGAAATAATGGTAGAATTGAATTTAAAAGTAATCCAGTTGATAGAATATTAATTAAGACTTTTTCGAAAAAATCGTCAATAGTTTCTCTGTTGCTTAAAAGTAAAGAGATAAAAGAAGAATTAAACAATATGTCTATAAAAGATAATAATCAAACAACTGATGAAGATTTTATAAAAGACAGTATTTTAAAATAATTTTAATAAAAATTGTGATTGTTGTAATGTGTATATTTATTTGTTAAAATATTTTTGTAAATAAACATAATATTCTTAAGGAGAAAGAACAATGAATTTTATAATAAACAGTTTAATATATTTTGGAATATCTTTTATTTTAATTTTTCTAATATATGTTATTTTTATAAATAGAAAAAGAAAAGAGTATACTCAAGGAAAAAACCAGATAGATATAAATTACGTAATTCAGAAATTTAATTTAGATATGAGAAAAACTAAATATAAAACATTAAAATGGGTAATAAGCATAGTAAATTCATTTATTATTTCTTTTACATTTACAATTATAGTAAACATAAATGGAAAATATATAATAAAGTTATTAATTGGTTTTGTAATATTGTTTATCTTAATATATTCTATATATGAAATAGCAGGAAGAATTTTAAAAAATCAGGAAGAAAAAGTTAAATAATTTAAAATTTTTGATTAGTGTGAGATACAAGAGATGATTTATGGGAATATACAAAACTATATAAAATAGAAGGTAAAAATAAAGAAATAATATAACTAAAAACAATTGCTAAAATACCTCAAGATAAAAACAGATTTTGGATAGAGTAAAGTAATTAAAAAATGGACTAAATGGACTTTTTATAGTCCATAATTTATTTTTTCCTCAAATTCTACGTAATCCAAGTAAATCATTAAAATAAGATACCATTTTCCTGTATCAGGATCACTTATTATAAGATGGTCTCTTCCGGCCTGCTCTATAATGCCTGTGAATTTTTTATCTCTCCAGTCTACCGAGTCTGAAAAAGATACATAAGCAGTAGCTTTTTTGCCCTTATTCAGTCTTAAAATATTTTCTACATAACTTTGTTCTAATGGCAGTTCATTACCACTTATAAATGTATCAGTGGGTCTTTTATATGTGTTAGTGGGAAAAGTCGGGTTTTTATAATAACTTCCATTCATTGTTTTTTCACTCCTTTTTCTATTTAATATTATGAACTATATTTAAAATTATGTAAAAATATTGTATACTATAATTAAGGAGAAATCATATGAAAATACCAGTAGGAGTAAGTAATAGACATATACATTTAACAGAAGAAGTAAAAAATATACTGTTTGGAGAGGACTTTGAACTTAAGGTAAAAAGAGAGTTGAAGCAAAAAGGAGAATATGCTTCAGAGTCTGTATTGGAAATAAAGAGCCCTTTGGGAAAAATAGAAAATGTAAGAGTAATAGGCCCTTTAAGAGATTATAATCAAGTTGAAATATTAAAAAGTGATGAAAGCGTTTTAGGAATAACAGCCCCTATAAGAAACAGTGGAGATTTAGAAAATAGTGGAAATCTTACTTTAATAGGACCTAAAGGTGAGAAATATCTGGAAAATATATGCATAATTGCAAATAGACATATACATATGAATGAAAAAGATGCAAAAAGTTTTGGTGTATCTGAGGGTGATATTATTGAAGTAAAAAAAGATAATATTATAATAGATAATGTTCACATTAAAGTTAAATCTACAAACGAGCTTGAGATTCATATAGATAAAGATGACGCACTTGTGTATGGTATAGAAAACTTAGATGAAGTGCAAATAGTGAAGTAGGAGGAAATATGCTAAAAGTTAAAAATGTTACAAAATATTATGGAGAACATTTGGCTGTTGATAATTTATCTTTTGAAATAAAAGAAGGAGAAATTTTCGGACTTTTGGGCATAAATGGAGCTGGTAAGACAACAACATTTAGAATGATTATAGGTCTTCTTGATAGAAATAATGGAGAAATTAAACTTAATAACAAAGATATTGATTATTCACTTACTGATAAAATAGGGTTTTTAACTGAAGATAGAAGTTTACTTGGGAAGATGACTGTTGAAGAACAAGTAGTATTTTTTGGAATACTTAAAGGAATGTCCGAAGAGAAAGTTAAAGAAAAACTTGATTATTATCTGAATGAATTTAATATAACAGAGTATAAAAATCGTAAAATAAAAGAACTTTCTAAAGGTAATCAGCAAAAGATTCAATTTATAACTGCGATTATCAATGACCCCAAACTTTTAATGCTAGATGAACCATTTTCAGGGTTAGATCCAATTAATATAGAAATGTTTAAAAAAGTGATAATGCAATTAAAGAATAAAGGCACTATAATAATATTTTCATCTCATAGAATGGATCATATTGAATACTTTTGTGATTCTCTTATTGTTCTTGTTAAGGGAAAAACTGTATTAAGTGGTAAGCTATCCGAAATAAAAAAAGAATATAGAAAGAAAAATATTAGAATAAAAGGAGATATAAATAAAGAGTCATTAAAGAAAGTTAAAGGAGTTTTAGCAGTAGAAAGAGATAAAGATGAATATATTGTAAAAATAGAAAATAATGACGTGATAAAAACTGTATTTAAAGAAATTGAAAAGTACGATGATATAACTAAATTCGAAGTTGAAGAGCCTTCACTAAATGAAATATTTATTGAGAAAGTAGGTGAATCTTATGAATAGTAAAATGAAATTTTTAATAAAATATTCATTAAAAAAGAGATTTAAAAGTAAATGGTTTTTAGTTGTCAATATTATTCTTTTGATTCTTCTTCCAGTAATATCAAATATAGATTCAATAGTTAAATTATTTGGAGGCGAGTTTAACAAACCCACAAATGTATATGTAGTTGATAATGCTGGGGTATATGAGTCATTTGAAAAAATTTATAATACTTCAAATAACATTTCATTAACTGACAGTAAAATTAATATAAAAAAATATACTGATGATGTGGAAAAATTAAAAAGTGAAATCAAAAAAGAAGAAAAGAAGAAAGATGTAATTATAATAATAGAGCCTGATAAAGACAATATTTATGAAGTAAAACTAGTTACATATGATTTAATTGACACTATACTATATCAAAACCTTATTAGCGCTTTAAACTCTACGAAGTCACAGATAGCTTTAAAAAACAGCAATATATCCAGTGAGTTATTAAATAAAATTTATAGTGCAGTTGAAGTAGAAAGAATAATTATGAATGAAGAGTCAAGCAGTAATTCCGAATTGATGAAGCTTTTAGGAGGAGTTTTGATCCCTATATTTATAGTACCTTTCTTCTTTCTGATTATATTAGTAGTTCAGTATGTTGGAAGTGAGATAAATGAAGAAAAGATATCAAAAAGTATGGAAGTCATTATATCCAGTATATCTCCTATGTCACATTTCATATCTAAAATCATAAGCACCAATATATTTGTAATCACTCAAGGACTATTAATTTTAGTTTATGGATTTTTAGGAATAGTAAGCAGAACTTTCATAGTGAATCAGTCTTTTATTTCAAGCTTTGGAACTGATATACAAAGTATGATTACTTCATTTTTAGAAAGTGGGATGTTAAATAACATATTAAAATCTGTTCCTTTTATAATTATACTTATAGTACTAAGCTTTATAGCATGTTCCCTAATGGCAGGAATTCTTGCTTCTATTACTACAAGTATAGAAGATTATCAGCAGATTCAAACACCTCTTATGATTATACTTATGCTGGGATATTATTTAGCTATAATTGCCTCAGCTTATGAATCATCGCTATTTATAAAAATATTTTCATATTTTCCAATAATATCTTCAATACTTTCACCGGTTTTACTGGTACAAGGACAAATCGGAATGATAGATATAATAATTTCCATACTTATTCTCGTGATGCTTATATATATTTTATTAAAGTATGGAATTAAAATATATAAGGTTGGAATTTTAAATTATTCTTCAAAAAAATTATGGTCTAAAATGTTTAAAGCTGTTAAAAGAGGCTGATTATTATGCTAAGTATTAAAGATTTATTTTTTCTATTTATCTTTTATTCATTCTTAGGATGGGTTATTGAGGTTGTAAGATCTGTCTTCAAATTTAAAAAAATTATAAATCGTGGTTTTTTAATTGGACCATATTGTCCTATCTGGGGACTCGGGGCTGTTTTAATGACTATATTTTTAAAAGTAGACAATAATCCATTTTTTACAATTTTCTTAAAATCCATTTTAATAGGAACATCTATAGAATATTTTTCAAGTTATTTATTAGAAAAAATATTTAAATACAGATGGTGGGATTACTCTGAGAGGAAATGTAATGTAAATGGAAGGATATGTTTAGAGACAACCATGTACTTTGGAATTGGGTCTTGTTTTATAATATACTTTTTAAATCCCGTTTTATTAAAACTAATACTATCTATGAATGATACTTTTTCTACAGTACTATTTATAATTTTATTAATGATAATAACGATAGATATAATTATATCTGTAAACTTAATAGTAAAGTTAAGGGGAATAAAAAAGAATACAAAAGCTGATTCCACTGAGGAATTAAATCAGAAAATAATGGCTCAAATTAAAAAGCATACATCGCTTTATAAAAGGATATTTAAGACTTTTCCAAATTGGAGCATTATTAAAAGAAAGGATGAATGATTTATGAAAGAAAGAGATTACAGTTTAGATTTATTAAGGGTTATATCAATGTTTTTAGTTATAGTTATTCATATGTCTAATTATTACTGTAGAGCATTTGCTAAAATTTCAGAGGTTTCTTATCTTGGAGCTGCTTTTTGGAATGCAGTTGCAAGAGTGGCTGTACCAATATTCTTTATGATAAGCGGAGCTTTGCTTATTAAAGAAGATTACAACAAAGGGAAATATAAAAAAAGGATATTTACATATATTGGTATATTAGTTTTTTGGAATATTATTTATTATTTATGGAACGTGTTTTATTTAAATACATCGGTTTTTAATATAAAAAATCTAATAGAAGCTTTTTTCGTACCAACTAAAAGACATTTATGGTTTATGTATGCAATAATAGGTATATATATTATTTTACCGTTTATACAAAGTATGTTTAAAAATTTATCCGAAGAACTTAAAAAACTATATACTGAGCTTTGGCTTATTCTATGTGGTGCGGTGTTTGTAATTACTCTTATATTGAAATCATTTAATATTAATGCCTCAATTATTTATCCAATACCCCTTATTCAAAATGTTTATTATTTAGGATATTTTATTGTAGGCCATATAATGTATGAATATATAAACAAAGTAAAAAATAAAAATAATAAAATATATTTAACATTATATATTATTTCAACCCTTGTTTTAATCGTATCAACTTATTTTTTATCAATAAAATTATCAAAATACTATGAATCAATGTTTGCATACAGGAGTATATTTATGATGCTCTCATCTATTTCAGTGTTTTATTTAATAATAGGTAATAAAAACATAATTTTAAATGATAAGTTAATTAAAATATTGAATTTAGTTTCTCCTTATTCATTTGGAGTTTATTTAACACATGTTTTATTTCTAAACATATTAACTGAAAATATTAAAGTACTTAATATAATCTCATTTATTGGTATACCCGCTTTCAGTATTTTACTTTTTGTTTTTTCATTTGTACTGGTTTATATTATTAAAAAAATCCCATATTTCAGGAAACTTGTATAATAAAAAAACTGCTTTAAGCAATTTTTTCCTCTTCAATTAATATTGCCTCTACAGGGCATTTTTCTATAGTATCCAGAATTCTTGCCTTATCTTCTGGTAATACTTCAGTCTTTGAAGGTATACTTAGTCCATCATCCCCAAATTCAAAATAATCTGGATTTTCTCCAACACAGATACCACATCCTATACAGGTATCTTTAACAATTAATTTTTCCATTTATCTCACTCCTTGAAAAAATTATATCTATAAATGGAATAAAAATCAATTATCCTTGAAAAAAATATGTTTTTATTATATTATGATAATGGTGAAGAGTATGAATTCTAGAGTAGAAAAATATCGCTATGATACTGAAGAAGATACAACCCCATCACGCTTTGAAAAAAATCGTGATCTTTATAATAATGTTGATATGTCACAGTTATCAAGAGTTAAGATGAGTAGTAATGTAAGAGTTTTAGAACCTTCTCCCAAAACTATTGATATAGAAAAAATAAAAAAATATATTGAAAATACTAAAGAAGAAACAATCGAAAGAAGACAGTTAGTTGTAAATGATGAGCCTGATAAAATACTAAGTCACCCCACTCAGGAAAAAAGAGAATATGATATAAATACAGTTTTGGAAAAAGCTAAACAAAATAGAGATATTTATTATGAGGATGAAAAACATAAAAAATTAAGAGATACCCAATATGATATATTAAGTAAAATAAAAATGTATGAAGAAGAAGATATTTTCCTAAAAGAAAAACCAGAATTCAATACTGATGAGAAGACATTAATAGATTTAATAAATACTGTCACAACTCATAAAAAAAATGAAGAGTTATTAGGTGAACTAAAGGGCAGTGAGGATACTTTGGTTACATCTCCTATTGATGAAGAAGTTAAAGATGATTATATAGAAAAAGCAATAAACATCAGTGATATAATTAAAACTGCTGAAACTATAAAATCTGTAGATGAGAAACCAGATGAAAACAGTACGATGGTCAAGAATTTAGATAAATCATTTTACACAAATTCTGCAACATTCAGCAAAGAAGATTTTGAAGGATTTGAAGAGTTAGAAAAAAAAGTTAAGAAAAATAATTTATTTACTAAAATTATTGCTGTTATTATAACTATGCTTGTTTTAGGAACTATTTATGTGGTATTAAAATATGTATTAAATATATTTTAGATAAAACTAATATAATTTATTGGTGAAGAGTTACGAAACAAAGATTAAAATTAAAAAATCATAGAAAAATATTAAAAATAAGAGATAAGGTAATATTGATATCAATGCTTGTCCTTTTTTTATCTATAATTATTTTAATTGATTTTAATAATAAAGCTAACCCTGTTTTACTAAATTATGCGAAAGAAGTGGCGATTTTAAAGTCAAAATATGTTATTACAAGTACTGTAAAAGAAAAATTTGTAAATAAAAATATAAATTATCAAAATTTAATGATAACAAATGAAAATAAAGCAGGAGAAATTATTACAATAGATTTTGATAATCAAAAAATAAATGAATTATTAATAGATATAACAGATAATCTTATAGTTAATTTAAAAGATATTGAAGATGGTTCTTTTTCAAATAGCAAAGAAGTTTATTATGTTCCTTTTGGTATTGTGACAAGATTGCCTTCACTTTATTGGATTGGGCCTAAAATACCTATAAAAATAAAAATTATCGGATCTTTGGATACTAATATTATTACAACAGTTAAAAACTATGGAATAAATAATGTTTTATTGGAAATAAAAGTCATGGTAAGTGTAAATATAAGAATATTGCTTCCTTTTATTACAGATAGGATTAATACAATTGTAGAAATACCAGTTATTACAAAAATAATTCAAGGTAAAATTCCTCAATATTATGGTGGTATATATACAAATGGCTCTAATATTTATTCTCAAAAAGTTGAGTAAAAAAAACAAATATGGTAAAATTTAAATTGGTGATTTGTTATGAATAAAAAAATTGAAATAGAAGAAAATGTCTATGTACTGAAAACTAATTATAATGATGGTTTTAATGAAGAAGAATTTAAAGGTAAATATACTGACTATTTTAAAAACTATGACTATATAGTTGGAGATATTGCTTATGGTAAGCTTAGGTTAAAGGGATTTAATTCAAAAGGCAATCAAAATTTTAATAAAATAAATAATTTTGATACACTTGATAAATATATAGAGGAAAATTGTGCTTTTGGGTGTAAATATTTCGTTTTAGAAAAAATTCAAAAGTAATTGAATTTTTTTTTTGATGTGGTACAATTAATGTAAGAGTAGGAAGGAAAAGTGTCTATGAAAAAGATTAAGATTAAAAATATGGATGGTACTATGGAGGAAGTTGATTTAATAAAAGCTTTTGGTATCATGGATGTTAACAAAGATTTTATGATTCTTTCTAAAAATGAAACAAACGCAGAGGGTCTTACAAAAGTATATGTGTCAGAAGTAGTGGAAAAGTCTGCGGGTGTTTATGAATTAATAGGAATATCAGATGAAGCACTTTGGGATAAAGTAAAAAAAGCAATGAAAGAAATAGTTCAAGGGTAGGTGTTAGAAAATGGAAAATTTATCAGATAAAAGTTTTAAATATGGGGAAAATCTTACTTATATAGGTGATATGAATCATTTAGGCGGTATAAAAGGAGCAGCAATGATGACAAATAATATGATAGAGGTACTAAAAGGGGCTGTATTACCAATAATGGATGGGGTTAAAAAAGAAGAAGAGCCTGTGTTTATCAGACCAGGGAATCTAGATGGCGCAGCTGTGACCCCTCCTCTTGTAGATCCAATATATGGAACCAATCCTCTTGTTAGAGGTATCTCTAATGTTGTGGGCTTTGATGTGACCAAATCTCAAGAAAATGAGCCACCACATGTATTAACACCCACTATTCAACCAACATCTCAAGAATCATCACCAACTGAGCTTCAAACATTTAAAGATTCAAATATATCTACGATACAATTTGATACACTCGCTCAAATGGAAGACAGGGGTATTGAAGAGGCTATTGGGACACAATTGGGTAAAAGTCAAACTCCCGATAATACTCCTCATATATTGCAAACTCCTGAAGATTTTAGCAGAGCGGATGAAGTTTCAAACCCAGAACCCGAGCGAACTGAGCCAACTGTAGATATATATGTTGGCTTGCAAATTCAAGTGGAGGAATTCAGAAAAAATTTTCTAAGTTCATTGGATGGACTTCAAAGAAGTATTGCTCTATTAAGTAAAGATATAAATGCAAGATGTTATGAGTTAAGTAGACAAGTGGAATCCGCAAGAACACAGAATATAACAGACAATGCAGCAATTGTCGATGCTGTTAGGAGAGGCACAGAGGGTATAGAGACATTGGGTCAGGGTCAATACCTGGGAAGGTAAAGGTGGTTTAATGCCAAATGGAAAAAATATATCTGAGGGTTGCAAAAAAGTAATTGAAATAATTGGATTATCTTATGAGAGAGTAAGAGAAATTGTAGTTGTTGCTTCGCAAAGAGCCTCAATTGCAGAAGAAACCTTGGCTCAAGATCGGCACAGATATGCAGAATTCGATCAAAAATTGAAAGAATCATTTGCTGCTGGTTTTGTCGCAGATAATACAAATCCAAATCCAGAAGGTGGACCCATCAGAAAACTAGAACAAAACTAGTTTTTTTATTTTAAGTAATTACATAAAATTAATTGAGGTAATTGTATGAAAAACCTAATTAATTACTTTTATCGTATATATCCCGATAAAATTTATATGAAAAATGAAGTATGCTATTTTTATATCGACGAATATAAATTTTATTTTGTGCCTTTTGAAAGAACCATAAGTGATTTAAATATATTAGTAGAATTAACAAACAGTCTTTATGAAAAAAATATCAAAACTCATACTTTTATTAAAAATATAAATTCTAGTTTTTATGTTACCTATAATATGAAAAATTATATATTATTAAGGGTAAATTATGATGAAACTGAAGAAATAGATTTAGTTGATATAGTAAAGTTTAATACAGCTACAACTTCAGATAATAATAATTTATATAAAAATGATTGGCAATATCGCTGGAGTATTCAGATTGACAGATTTGAGCATCAGATAACAGAATATAATAAAGAATTTCCTTTATTGACACAATCTTTTGATTATTACATAGGATTGGCAGAAAATGCTATCAGTTATGTTAAAACAGCAGAAAGAGAAGATGATATTAAACTGTATTTATCACATAAAAGAATATATGTACCTGTAAATTATGGAATGTTTTATAATCCCTTAAATTTTATGTTTGATAATAAAATAAGAGATGTTGCCGAGTATATAAAAATCAAATTTTTTGATAAAAGTTTTGATTTTGAAGAATTAGAATATTATGTAAATAAAAACGAATTTATTCTTACTGTAAATGATATAAAACTTCTTTATGCGAGACTGCTATACCCAACTTATTACTTTGATAGTTTTGAGCAGATAATAAATGGAGATAAAAGTGAAGAGGAAATAAAAGAAATAACTGAAATGTCTGAAGAATATGAATATTTTTTGTTTGATGTTTTTAACTATTTGAAAACAAAATATAAACTTGAACCTATAGATTGGATTGTTAATAAGTATTAAATTTGGTATAATATGGTGGGTGATATTATTATGAGTAATTTTAAGGTGGGTGAAATAGTAAAAGGACAGGTAACGGGAGTAACAAAATATGGTGTTTTTGTAAGCCTGGAAGATGATTATTCTGGTCTTGTACATATTTCTGAGGTCTCAAATAAATATATTAAGGATTTAAAAGAAAGATTCATGATAGGTGATATTATAAATGTTAAAATATTAGAAATAGATGAAAGTAAGAGTCATGTAAAGTTGTCAATTAAAGATATGGTGCGTAAAGTAAAGAGGGGAGCTAATAAATTGGAAGAGAGCGGAGTAGGGTTTGAACTCTTGGAAAATAGCCTTTCTAATTGGATTGAAAGTAAGCTTAAAGAATTAATAAAATAGAATTTTTCTATTGACATAAAATGTCATAAATGGTATATTTAATAGCGTCAAACCGCAATAGAGGGGCGATTAGCTCAGTTGGTTAGAGC
>CAZBKY010000023.1:0-11662 GCA_964492595.1 uncultured Muribaculaceae bacterium | reverse complement strand
TGGTTTATTTCATTTAAATATATTTTATTTCTGGTATCTATTTCTTCCATACCTTCATTATCTATTCTAACATTATCTAAAGGTACTAAATCCCATGAAGGAATTATAAAAGATGCCAATACATAGGGAATTATACCTAACTTCCCACTTACATAAGTTAAATTAAAACTTCCCTTACTATTAGTAGAATTTTCAATTTCAATTCTGTTATCCAGATTAACAAGTCCTCCAGGGGAATATATCTGATAATCAAATCTTACTGTAAGAAAAAGAATTAATATTATATAGAATATTATAAGTTTATAATTGTTTTTTATAAAGTTTTTAAAGATTTTTTTTACATTTTCTTTCATAAAATCCTCTATCAAATATTATAACATAAATAGAGGAATATATGACAAAAGAGAAAAACAGTATATTGTTAATTTTATTTTTAATAGTTTTAGAAATTTTACTGCTTATAAATTCAGATATATTAATATATAGTGTTAAAGAAGCAACAACTCTTTTTATGAGTAAGTTGTTTGTTACATTATTCCCTTTTTTTGTATTAAATCAAATATTAATAGAATATAATTTTCAATACTATATATCTAAATTAAGTAAGAATTTTATAGCAAATTTATTTAAAATAAGCTCTGTTTCCATTTCTTTAATTTTCTTATCTTTACTCACAGGGCATCCTTCTAATGCCAAGTATATAAAGGACTTTTTAGATAAAAAAATAATAAAAGAGGATGAAGCTACGAAATTACTTATTATAACCTATTTTCCCAATCCTGTATTTGTAATTACTACAGTAGGCTTTATTCTTTTTGGTAATATACTTATTGGAGTTATACTTCTTATACTCATATACATTATAAATTTTATATTAGCAATATTTATTAGAAATAAAATTGTTATAGATGATATTAATGCAAATATTGAAATTAATAGAAATATAAGATTATCAAATGTACTAAAAAATTCATTTATAAATTCATTTAACACTTTAATGATAATACTCGGAAATATTATTATTTTTACTGTTATTATAAATTTATTTAATAATTATTTTAACTTCAGCCCTTTAATAAATAGTATATTATCTGCGACAATAGAGCTTACTACAGGAATAAATAAAATCAGTACTTTAAATACTGACTTTAATTTAAAATTTGCTTTATCACTTTTTTCTTTAATTATCTCAGGAATATCTATACATTCTCAGGTTATGAGTATATTAAGTGACTACAAAATAAACTTTAAACAGATTTTTAAATATAGAATTATTACTTCTATAATAAGTTTTATCATTATTTTTTTAATTCTAGTTTTATGTTTTTAACTCTTAAAAATTTTAAATATTTATCTTTATAATAAGCACCAGCCTTTAAGGCATCTTCTCTAGAATATGAATAGAAATTAATTCTTGAAGTCATGGCAAGCTCACTGAATGATATAAGGGATTTTTGAAGAAATATGTCATCACTCCCATAGGAATAAACTTTTTTGTTTAAATTCAAATCAAAAGCCTCATCATCTGATAAAGGTCTCAGCACATGCACATCAACTAAAGCTCTGCCATTTTCATAATATTCTACTAAAGATAAATATAAAGTACTCTCAAGATAATTATCTTTATCCAAAACCTCGCTATCCATTAGTTATATTTACTCATCTGTTTCATTAATTGATTTACCTGCTTTTGACTGGGGTTTCTTCCCATCCCTCTCATTAAAGTTTTTATCATCTCTTCATTAATTGGTGGATTTTCCTTTAATTGTTTCTTAAAAACAGCTCTAGCTATTAAAAAACCTATTACTATCCCTCCAATAAGACCAAACACTACATATAAAATATCCCATATCATAATAAAATCCTCCTATGAATTAATTGTAGCAAATTGCTCACGCAAAGTCTATTGTAGCTACAATAAAAAAACTTAATCATACTATAAATAAGCTCCTAAATGAAAAACAATAGTTAAAGCTACAAAATTAAAAAAATCAAAGTAATTGATGCTAATCTATATTTGTAGATTTAGTTTCTAAATCAATATACAAATTAATATCCTCTTCAGTAGGTAATTTTTCAAGTATTTCTTTAGGAAGTGCTTTAGTAATTTCAAAAGAAGAAACACCAATCGGAACATTTGTGCCTTTTAATGCCCATTCAACAGATAATTTATCTTTATTTCTACATAATAATAATCCAATAGTAGGACTATCTATATCTTTTTTTAATGTTTCATCTACTGCTGTTACATAGAAACTTAATTGCCCCATGAATTCAGGTTTAAATTCTTTGTTTTTTAATTCAACTGCAATATAACATCTTAAATCTATATGATAAAATAATAAATCAATATAATAATCATTGTTTTCAGTTGAAACTTTATATTAATTACCAAGAAAACTAAATCCTTTGCCTAATTCAAGCAATATATTTTTAATTCTTTCAACAATCGCTTTTTCAATATCAGCTTCAACATATTCTTCTTTAATTCCTTCCAATTCAAAAATATATGGATTTTTTATTGTATCTCTTGCCAGTTCACTTTGATAAGAAGGCAATTTATTTTCAAAATTTGTCAATTTATTAGCATTGTTTTGTCTTGCATATAAATCTGTATCAATTTGAGTTTCTAAAACACTGCAAGCCCAACCATTTTCATATGTTTTTTCTGCGTACCAAATTCTTTTATCAATATCTTTAACTTTACTAATAAGAATATTATTATGGGTCCAAGTCAATTTAGCCATTGGCAATGGCGAAATCTCAATTTCTTTATATTCTTCATAAAATTTTTTCATTCTTAATATATTTCTTGAAGAAAAACCCTCAGTATTGGGAAATTCTAATTTTAAGCTTCTAGATAGATTATCCACAAGAGAATTACCATATTCAGAATTTTCATACACATATTTTCCAATTCTATAATACAAAGCAATTAATTCGTTGTTAGCAAGTGATTGAACTTTATATCTTGTATCATATATATCATTCTTAATAATATTAACTAATTCTTTGAAATCTTTTTCTAACATCTTCTTCCTCTTTTTTATTTTAAAATAAATTTAAATATTTCAACACTTAAAATTAATTATAATTATATTCTTTTAAATTTATTTTTTTCAAGAAAAAATAATCTTCATTTACGAAATCACATACAAATATATTTTTTAAATTTTTTATTTCATTAAAAAATTCTGGGTACATCATATTAGTTTTCATAAACATATGAGAATAGTTAACAGTTAATTTTGTATTTTCACTTTTATAAAAATCATTTATTATATGTGAATTTCTAAAACAAGTATAACTAAAATTATCATAGTTTAAATTTTTTATGAGAAGATTTATATTCTTCTTATCTAAAAAATTACAGGTTTTTTCAAATAATTTATAACCTATATTAGCTTCTTCTTTTTTCAATTTATATATATTCTCTAATAAAGCATAAAGTCTTTTGGGATTTCTTCCTGTAATTCTATAAATTTCTTCTTTAATAGAAAAAATATAATAAAGTCTCATAGTTTATCTCCTTTATTATATTTTATAATGAGTTTGTCAAATAATCTGTCGAAAAAGCTTAGTTATCTTCTTGATTAACTATCTCTTCTAGTGTTTTATATTTGGGTTCTAAAGTGACTTCTATAACCTCTGATGGTAAAAATTTTGAACCTGCTTTTTTATTTGTATTTATTACATATCCATAATTTATAAAATTGAATTTTATATTTGTTAAATCTGAATATATTGAAACATCATTTCTTGACCAGGATGTCATATCAGGCATTGTATAATCTGTTCCATTAGTCAAAAGAAATACTTTATCTCCTTCATTTACAAGATTTCCTTTTGAAGGATATTGATCTATTACTTTACTTCCATCTCCAATAACAATGACATCTATTTTATTTGCTTCTAAAGATGGCACTACTGATGATATT
This sequence comes from uncultured Muribaculaceae bacterium, assembly GCA_964492595.1. GTDB lineage: Bacteria > Bacillota_I > Bacilli_A > RF39 > UBA660 > CAYNFP01. The sequence goes on along the minus strand of CAZBKY010000023.1, from coordinate 7,724 downwards.
TGTTTGTTTTTATAACTACCTAGATTTATTTGTGAAATTTGAGATTTATGTCCCTTTGTATCAATTCCTAAATATGAAGCGGTATCTCCCATTAAAGTTTTTATAGCTTTTGGCAAAGTGGAAGAATTGCGAAGTTTACTTACAGCAGCATAAACTATTATTTCAGGGTCATCTCCGGGAAATAATCCTGCAAAACTTCTGATATAATCAATTGAGCCTTTTAAATATCCACCACTTGAAGATGCTATTTGGGCAGTTCCTGTTTTTCCAATAACATCGAGTTTTTCTAAATAATAAGCTGTTCCTGTAGACATTCTTTCTCTTCCATCCACCACACCTCGCATTAAATCTTTTATAGCATTCACATTCTCTTTTGAGGCCACTTTTTTATATTCTGTTTTCTTTCCTTCGTATATAAGTTCATTTGTATCAGAAACAATTATTTTCTTTACTATATATGGCTCTAAAACTGTTCCTTCATTAGATATTGCTGTTAATGCTTTTACCATTTGGAGTGCTGTTATACTAATGCCCTGCCCGAAAGATGAAGAAGCAATTTCAGTGTTATATTTAAAATTTATAACACCTTTTTGTTCATTAGGCAAAGTAATTCCAGTTTTTTCTCCAAAACCTAAATCTGTATAAAATTTATATAATTTCTGTCTTCCTAGTTTTTGCGCTAAACGAGTTGCGGCAGTATTGGAAGAAGCCATAAAGCCTTGATTAAATGTAATTGTTCCCCAGCCATAGTCATTCCAATCTTTTATAACAGCATCTTCTACTTTGATAGTTCCTGATTTATAGGTTTCATTCCCGTTATAAAGACCAGCTTCCATAGAGGCAAGAAAACTAAATATTTTCATAACAGAACCCGGTTCATAGACATAAGAAACAAAAGGATCATAATAAGATTTTATTTCTTTAGTATTCGGATCAAAACTTGGAGTTGAAGATACTCCTAAAATCTCACCAGTCTTGGCATTAACTACACTAATGGTGGCCCACTCAGCTCCTGCGTTTTCTATAGTTGTTATCGCCTGTTCTGCAAACATTTGAATATTGGTATCTATAGTTAAATATATATCACTTCCATTTACAGATTTCTCCAAGTTTTCTGGTGTATTTGCAATTTTATATCCATACATATCCTGCTGATATTCTCTATATCCATTTTTACCAGTTAAAATATCATTATATTGAAGTTCAATTCCCATTTCTCCTTCAATTATATTAGTTTCTTCTTTTGTCTTTGCATATCCAAGAGTATAGGATAAAAAATCTGAATTAGGATAATATCTTTTTACACTTTTTATAAAATCTATTCCAGGTAAAGATAAATTTTCTATCTGTTCTTTTAAAAGCTCACTAATACCTCTTCCCCCAGGGCCAAGCTCAACTTGATAGGCATCATAGTTTAATAAAGCAAGAATTCTTTTTTCACTCATATTTATTAAAGGAGCAAGCATACTTGCAGTGTACTCCTTATCAACAACATGATAAGGATATTTAGGGTCTCTTGTTCTTGAAGAATCAAGATAGGCTATTATGGTATAACTGTTGACATCTTGCGCCAGCACTTCTCCTTTAGTATCAAATATTGTACCACGCTTAGCAACTATGGTTTCCTTTTTAGTGTTTCTTCCTTTAGCAAATTCAGTTAAATTTATTCCATCAACTTTATCACTTAAAGCTACATAATAAAGTTTATAAAATATTAATCCAAATAAAAGAAAAACAATTATAACAAATATCAAATTTATTCTAACTGTTCTATATTTATTCATAAATAAAACTCCTACTCTGATATGATTTTAATGTTATTATTATTATAACCTAACCCATATAGAGTTGCAACACTTTCTACTTTATCAAATGAAGATAATTCATTTATTTTCATAGTTAAACTTACATTCATATTTTCCTGTTTAGTAATTTTATTTTTGATGCTTTCAAGTTCTATGTTAGTTTTAGATAACATTGCAGAAGAAAAAGCCTGTCCTAAAAAATTTCCAACAATAAGTAAAGCTACAATAAAATACAGAAATTTTTCTCCTTTTAACATACTAACTTTTTTCTTCATAATATCCACCTATATCTTTTCTATAATTCGCAGCTTGGCACTTCTGCTTCTATTATTATCTTTTAATTCTTCATCTTTTGGAATTATTGGCTTTTTAGTTATCATTATTGCTTTTGCTTTCATATCTTCAGGAACAAAAGGCAAACTTTTAGACATTTCACTATCTTTGCACAGATTATTAAATACCCTTTTTACAATCTTATCTTCAAGAGAATGAAATGTTATAATACACATTCTTCCTTTACTTTTAAGTAATTTAAATGCATCAACAATAGATTCTTCTAAAATTTTTAATTCATTATTTACTTCTATTCTTATTGCCTGAAATACTTTTCTTGCCGGATGAGATTTATTTCTATAACTTTCTGGAACACTACTCTTAATAACTTCTGCAAGGTCTAGTGTTGTTTTAATAGGTCTTTTACTAATAATAGCCTTGGCAATGCTTTTGGCATATTTTTCTTCTCCATAAACAAAAAATATTTCGATTAATTTCTCCATTGGATAGTTATTTACAACTTCATAAGCACTTAATATATTGTCTTTATCCATTCTCATATCCAAAGGAGCATCATGATGATAACTAAATCCTCTAAGTGGATTATCCAGCTGAGGACTGCTTACCCCTAAATCAAACATTATTCCATCAACATTTTCAGTAATATGATTTTTCATATCTTTGAAGTTTGATTTAATGATTTTAAAATTTTTAGAAATTTTACCAAGATGTTCCTGGCTATAATTAATAGCCTCAATATCTTGATCAAAGGCGAATAAGAACCCCTTCTCATTCAATAAACCAAGTACCCCGCTAGAGTGTCCTCCATATCCAAGAGTTGCATCAATATATTTACCAGAAGGCTTTATATTTAAACCTTCTAACACCTCATTATATAAAACACTTTTATGCATTTATATCTTCCATATCAAATAGATGCTCTGAAATTTCAGAAAATTTTGATTCATTTTCTTCAAAGAAACTATCAAAGTTTTCTCTACTCCATATTTCTATTCGTTCATTTACGCCAATTATTACGCATTCACGACTTAAATTGGCGTAATGAACTAATGGTGAGGTAATATTGATTCGACCTTGTTTATCGAATTCACATTCAGTGGCGCCACTCAAGAAAAATCTCATGAAGTTTCTGGCATCTTTTTTTGTGAATGATAGAGAAGTTAATTTTTTTACTATGGTGTTCCACTCATTTAAGGAATAAACAAATATACATTTATCTAGCCCTCTTGTAATTATGAATCTTTCGCCAAGCTCACTTCTAAATTTAGAAGGAACTATAAGACGACCTTTTTCATCAATATTGTGGTGAAACTCTCCAATAAGCATAAAATATCCCCCACTTTCTTCCACATAATTCCACTGTCTACCACTATATTACTACACATAAAAAAAAATGTAAATACATTTTTACACTTTTTAATAATAATTTACAATAATTTAATTATTCTTAGTTTCTTTTTTGTTAGCTTTAGATTCTTTTTTACTTTTTTTAGTTTCTAAAACTTCTTTTTCCTCTTTACCTAAAACATCCTTACCTTTATAGTATCCACATTTTGTACATGCTCTATGAGGTGCGATTGGATTTTTACAATTAGGGCAAGTAGTTACTGTCGGAGCATCTTTCTTTAAATGTGTCCTTCTTAATCTCTTTCTTGTTTTACTAATTCTTCTGGCTGGTAAAGCACCAAACAATTGAATATCTAATTTCATTTCTTTTCCTCCATCTCTAATAATTCTTTTAGCTCGCTTAACTGATTATTTTTAATTCCAACTTCCCCAGCTAAACTCCATCCATCCCCTTCGGTTTTTACTTTAACATTCTCTTTCACAACTTTATTTGGGATTTCCAGTACAATATTTTCCCATAAAATTGGTAAAATATCAAGTATATTTGAAATTATTTTATAATTTTGTTCAAAATCTTCAGTTTCTCCTACACTTTGATTGATTGTGAAATTGAACGGATAGTCAACATCTTCTAAAGATAAAGCACAGGGCAAAATCATATTACCTGATATATTGATATGCAAATTATATAACTTATCTCCCAGATCTTCAATATAACCATCAATTTTTACAGGTCTCATTTTTCTAATATCTGTACTTTTATATAAATCTTCTGGTATAACTACTTCTTCTTTTATTTCTAAAGACTCTACTTTATTATTTATTAAAGGTGTTAAATCAATATTCATATCTACCTCACAAAAATTAATTATAATATCATTATACTCTTTTATTAGATATGTATCAAGTTTAATATTTAAGCAAAATGAGTGATTTCAATTTGGTTTTCATTATTGTTAGAGCCTACTGAATTTAATGAGTTAAGTCTCCAAGTGCAAACAAATGCTAATAAAGCGATTATCATATAAAACAATATAACTCCTTTATAGTCTTCAAATAATTTTTCCATTCTATAACTCCTCCTTTTATAATCCAATCATATAACGAATATTTGTTTGTGTCAATATAAAGATAAACATTTGTTTGACAATTTTACACTATTGTGTTAATATCATAATGAAGGCTGGTGAAATTAATTGGAAAAATTAACTAATAAACAAAGTGATGTATTAAAATCAGTAAAAAAATATATTGCTAAAAATGGATATGCTCCCACTGTAAGAGAACTCTGTGAGGAATTAAACTTAAATAGTCCTGCAACAGTATTTGTTCATTTAAAACATCTGATTAATAAAGGATATATATCACAGACAAACTCTAAATTCAGAACACTTGAAGTAAAAGTACCTAATGAATTTATAGAAAAAAAGGATGATATTGCAACTATTCCTCTACTTGGTAAAGTGGCAGCCGGCAATCCTATAGAAGCAATAGAACATCCAGATGAATTTTTAACAATCCCAATCACAATGATTCCCAGAAATAAAGAAGTGTTTTCTTTGTTGGTCCAAGGTGAAAGCATGATAAATATTGGTATTTACAGTGGAGATAAAGTTATCGTAGAAAGAACAAATACAGCAAATAACGGAGAGTTAGTAGTTGCATTAAATGAAGATAATGAAGCCACTTTAAAAACTTTTTATAAAGAAAATGGATACTTCAGATTACAGCCGGAAAATGATTTTATGGCACCAATTATATTGAAAGAAGTGACAATATTAGGAAAAGCAATCGCTCTTTACAGAGAATTATAAAGGAAAAAAAGATAACAATTTTATAAAAATGTTACCTTTTTTATTTTGTTTAAATTTATATAAGCTATTTTATATAAATCATGTATGTCATGAATATCGCTAATAGAATTAATACTATTACAAAATTAATGTTAGATGATTTTCTCTCTTTGCCTGAAGCTCCTAAAAATATGGATATAAAGATGCCTCCTATTAGTCCTCCAACATGAGCAAAAACGTCAATTCCGGATATAATAAAACCTAAAAATAAATTTATAATTAATACTGGTATTATTGAACTTTTCAAAAAGCCGCCTAAAAGTGTTCTATAATTGTATGTAAAATATGCTAAAGAACCAAAAAGACCAAATATTGCTCCAGAAGAACCTATACTTACTGATGAAGGTGACATAAATACATTAGAAAATAAACTTCCTAAAATACCACTTACAAAATATATTATAAGAAATTTCTTTTTTCCATAATATCTTTCAACCTGGCTTCCTACAATATATAGAGCGTACATATTAAACAAAAGATGAATTATATCTCCATGTATAAATGTACTTGTAATTAACCTGTATAGTCCAGTGAAACCTTCTCTTTGAATTAATTCATAATTATTTGCAGTAAAATAAGTTATAATATTAAAAGAGCCCTTTTGAACCATATTAAGCAAAATCATAACAGCAAAGATAATTACATTTATTCCAATTATTATTTCTGTAGCTAAAGGTTTTTTATTTTTAAATATTTTACTTAATTTTTTTTCTTCTTTTATTGTTTTTTCATTTAATTCAGATGACATTTTTATAAAATCATCTATTCCTTTAGTTTTAGATTTTAATTTATGTTTAATTGAAGGGAAAAATTCATTTAGTAATCTATTCTTTTTTATATCTCCTACTTTACTTATTATAAGTGTCGCTATATTTTTACTTTCTAAGGGTTCTACATTTTCATTAGTATCAACAAGTATATTAAGCATTGGAGTTTTAAAAGAGAAAGTCTTTTTGCCTATATTTTTTCTTATAATATCTGCTTTCCATAAATCATTGTTAAACTGCTCACTATTATGTATATAATTTATATTTATTCTAATTAATTTTAAATCTTTATCAAAGTTTTCTAGCCATATTTCATTTTGTACACCACTTAATATAATAGGTTTATAATTTTCTTCTGTCACAAAATAATGAAGCATTTTCATAACTACATCATCTTTTTTATTTACTATTATCTGTTCCATAAACACCTCCATAAAATATATACTAATATAATACTATTTTTCATAAGATTAGTAAAGAGGAGATGATATTTTGAAAATTAATGTAAAAAATGTTTTATTGTTTATCGGCATATTAATTCCCTGGCTAATAAGTGGCTTACTTTTTCCCTATAACAATGATTTTTACTCATTATTAAAACTGCCACCTTTCATTTTACCAAGAAATTTATTTGGTATAGTATGGATAATATTATATATTTTAATCACTATTAGTATATACAAAGTAATCAAAAAAACCAACATATTGAAAAACAGTGACTATTTATATGTATTAATAACAAACTATCTGGCAAATCAGTTTTTCTCATTTACTTTCTTCTATTTGATGAGTCCTTTTCTAGCATTCATAATGACTTCTATTACATTTATAAGCTCTATATTTTTGTATATTGAAACTAAAAATATAGATATAAAGGCATCATACTTTCTGATACCTTATATTGTATTTAATTTTTATGCATTAATTACTTCCCTAACAGTATATATTATGAATTTTTAAGAGATTCTAAGATATCAATGAATTCTTTTTCTAAGGGTGCATTAAATTCTAAAAATTTTTTAGTTATAGGATGATTAAATCCAAGATACTGTGCATGCAGCATTTGACCATATTTATTTATGGGTTTTATATTGCTGTAAACGCCATCATTTACTACAGGGTGAGCTATATAAGCCATGTGCACTCTTATTTGATGGGTTCTTCCTGTTTCTAAAGTCAGCTCAATTAATGTATAATTTTTAAATCTTTCTAAAACTTTAAAATATGTGACTGCTTTTTTGCTGTTTACATCACTTACAGACATCTTCTTTCTATCTTGAATGCTTCTTCCTATTGGAGCATCTATTTTACCTTTACTAGCATTAATAACTCCATTTACAAGAGCTATATATTTTCTTTTGACTTTCTTATATTTAAAATCATCAGAGAGTATTCTATGAGATTCATTAGTCTTTGATATTAAAAGAAGCCCGCTTGTATCTTTATCAATTCTATGAACAATACCAGGTCTGTATTCTCCATTTACATCACTTAAATTATTAGTATGATGCATTAAAGCGTTAACCAGTGTATGATTATAGTTTCCAGGAGCTGGATGAACTACCATGCCTGAGGATTTATTAACTACCATCAGGTATTCATCCTCATAATATATATCTAACTTTATATCTTCTGGAATTATAGTGTTATCTTCTTTT